>CALBKQ010000038.1 GCA_937895645.1 uncultured Clostridia bacterium | reverse complement strand
TGCATTCGTCTCATAATGTGACGACGGTCACTTTCAAGTTTTGTTTCGCCTGGGCCACGAGTACCAATACCACCACCAAGACGAGATAACTGTTTACCTTTGCCTGTAAGACGGGGGAGTGAATACTTAAGTTGAGCCAGTTCAACCTGCAATTTACCCTCACTTGTTTTGGCTCTTAAAGCAAAAATATCAAGGATTAACTGCGCTCTGTCAACAACTCTTACATTGGTCGCGTTTTCAATATTACGGATTTGTGATGGTGTCAGTTCGCCATCACAAACAATCAAATCAATTTCCTGATTATGACAGAACAGTTCGGCTTCAGCCAGTCTACCTTTGCCAAGGTATGTTGCACCGTCAGGGGTGCTTTTTCTCTGTATTATAGAGCCAATAACTTGAGCCCCTGCACTTTCGGTGAGGAGCGTTAATTCTTCTATCGAGGCATCTGCGTCAAAATCTCCTGTATCAACAGAGATTAACAATGCTTTTTCAGGTTTTTGTGCAATTTCGTAATATTCCATAAACTTTCCTTAAACAATCCAATCGCAAGATTGGATTTCATTTATATACATAGTTATTGAATGAAATCTGTCTGTGATAGATGAAATTACTTCGTGGTAAAATCTGCTTTGTAAATAAAAACGGTGGCAGAGAGAAATTCCTCCACCACCTACATTATTGTCATTTATTTTTCACTTATGCGGCAATTAGCAGCAGCAATCGTAGTCCTTGCGTGGGCAACAGTTGTTTTCACAACCACAGCCACCGTTGTTATTATCAGAGAGAAGAATTAAGATGATGATAATAATCAACCAAGTGTTGTTACCGAAGAAGTTACACATTCATTTTTCCTCCTTCCCGTTTGAACTGGAGGCTCACCTCACATTACATTCTATGAGAATAGGGGGAATGTGTTACAACTACATAATATTATCATAACGCAAAAAAATATTCAACATATTTGTTAAAACATCTTGAAATATGAAATAAAAGTTTTATAATTATAATAGATAAAAATCGGCAAAAGGGGTATTCAGAATGAACATTTACGAAGCAATAAATTCGCTTGTAGCTTATGGCGTAAAAGAGGGCTTAATTGAAGAGTGTGACAAAGTATGGTCAGTAAACAGAATTCTTGAAATTCTTAATATGGACAGTATGGAAACACAGGCAGAAGTAAAAAATGCTGAACTTCAGGAAATTCTTAAAACAATTCTTGATTACGCAGTAGAAATGGGACTTTGCGAAGACTCTGTTGTATATAAAGATTTGTTTGATACAAAGGTAATGGGCGTGTTGACCCCTAGACCATCAGAAGTAATCAGAACTTTCAATGAAAAGTATGAAATCTCTCCTGAAACTGCAACGGATTGGTATTATCATATCTCCCGTAAATCTGACTATATTCGTGAATACAGAATTAAAAATGATGTTAAATGGATTACTAAAACACAGTATGGTGATATTGATATTACAATCAATCTCGCTAAACCTGAAAAAGACCCAAAAGCAATTGCAGCAGCTACAAAAATGGAGCAAAGTTCATATCCTACTTGTATGCTTTGTAAAGAAAACGAGGGTTATGCAGGTCGTGTAAATCACCCTGCTCGCCAGAATCACAGAGTTATCCCTATTTGTCTTGACGGTGTAAACGCATATATGCAATATTCGCCTTATGTTTATTATAATGAGCATTGTATCGTATTTGATGAAGCTCATACTCCAATGAAAATTTCAGAACATAAGTTCAGAAGACTTTTTGATTTTGTTAAGAAATTCCCTCATTATTTCCTTGGCTCAAACTCTGATTTGCCAATTGCAGGTGGCTCAATTCTTACTCATGAGCATTTTCAGGGTGGTCGTTATACATTTGCTATGGAAAAGGCAGAAATCGAAGAATATGTTTCATTTGAAGGCTTCGAAGATGTTAAAGCAGGTATTGTGAAATGGCCAATGTCAGTTATTCGTCTTCAGGGTAATGATACTGACCGTATTTGCACACTTGCAGGTAAAATCCTTGCTACTTGGCGTGATTATACTGATGAAGATGCTTTTATCTATGCAGTAACAGACGGTGTAATTCACAACACAATTACACCTATTGCAAGATATACAAATGGTTATTATGAACTTGACCTTGTTCTTCGTAATAATATTACAACTGAAGATTATCCCGACGGATTCTATCACCCACACCCTGAATATCACAATATCAAAAAAGAAAATATCGGTCTTATTGAGGTTATGGGACTTGCAGTGCTTCCATCTCGTCTTAAAACAGAAATGGCCGTACTTCGTGATGCAATTCTCGAGAATAAAGACATTAAAGCAGATGAAATGATTGCAAAACACTATGACTGGGCAGAAAAAATCAAGGCAAAATATAGCGATATAAACGCAGAAAACTGCGATGCTATTCTTCGTGATGAAATAGGTCTTGTGTTTACTGCAATCCTTGAACAGTGCGGCGTGTTTGACAGAACAGAACAAGGCAAAGCACAGTTTAAGAAATTTATTGCAAGTGTAAAATAAAAGCAAATATAAAACAAAAAGGAGAATGGATTAGTCCATTCTCCTCTTTTAATTCAGTGTTAATTTTAATCCCACTCTGTACCAGTAACAGTATTCAAATCGAGACCTTTTGTATCGTGAGTGTTTTTAATAAGTGCAATAAGTGTAGCAATAAAGCTTGGTACGAGTAAGCAAAGAGCAACAGTACCGATTACACCATCACCAAAAATAAGGGCAAGTATTGTGTTGATAATAAATCCGATTGCATATCCTGCAAACCCTACAACAGTTTGTGCCGAGGTAGTAGACGAGCGAAGATTTGTTGGTGCAGACTCACTTGCCATCATAATAAGTACGTCATTTGTTGAATAATAACTACCAACAAAAGTACCACAGAAGAATCCAACGAAAGATGGATTTAAGTTCATTTTTGCACCAAGGGCAAAAATTACAAAACTGACAACACAGTTTGCTGCAACAGTAATTGCTGCTGCTTTTCTTCCTTTTTTGTCAGATATAAAACCCATAATAACCTGTGAAAGAGCCATGCCGATAGGGTATAGTGTGAGTGCCTGGCTAACTTCTTTAACACTTACAAGGTCTAAAAACTCTTTTGTGTTAGAGCCATAAACACTCATAGCGTAACCGTGAGAAAGGATTGCTTGGTAATTCATACTACCAACAACGCCGATACCTGCAAGGGCAAAGCAGATAAATACCCAACGAAGTTGCTTGTGACTGAAACCGAATTTAAGAGCATCAATAAGTCCGCCTTGTGAATCTTGTGCTTTTTTCTTTGCTTCTTCAGCTTGTAATTCATCTTCTGTCATTTTGAGGTAACGGATTCTTGATTCAATAAAAGCGTCAGTTTCTCTTGCACAAAGGAGTGCAACAAGTGAAACCGCAATACCAACAACTGCAGGAATAATATAAACGTTACGCCATTCACCTGCAGACGCCATTAACCATCTGCGAAGAAGTGGCACTAACATAACTGCCATATTAGCAAAGAATTTAACTACGGAATATGTAATTGCACGACTCTTGGCAGGTGCTGCTTCCATAATATACACAACGTGCATATCGTGAGGTACAAAGAACAAAATCATACAAGCACCAACAAAGTACATTATTACATTGCCTGAAAGGAAAATAACAAATAACGCAAGTGCCATTCCGAATGTATTGATAATAAGAAATGTTTTTCTGCCAAAACGGTCAGCAAGTGGTCTGTAAAGAATACCTAAAATCTGAAATGGTATTGCAACAACATTCAAAAGATTGAGAATTGTAACTGCACTTTCGCTTTTGAAGAATTCGTTGGCGATTTCAGTTTGCATAAGTGAATTTATTTGAGATGCAATTTCGTCAACCGCATAAATAAGTGCAATGATAAGCACAAGATACCAGAAATATGTCTTGCTTTTTGGCCTTGCTTTTTGCTTTTCCCAATACTTAAGCTCTTTTGCCTTGCGAAGCTGTTTTTTTCTGAGCTTTTCAGGGCTTAAAGTTTTTGCTTTCATAAAGTATCCCCCTTTATACCAAATATTGTAGCACAGATAAAATAAAAATACAACAAACAAAAAAACCTCCCAAGGTCATTGGGAGGGGGAACACCATAGGTGGCAGAGGGAT
>CALBKQ010000037.1 GCA_937895645.1 uncultured Clostridia bacterium | reverse complement strand
GAAACAACATAGATATAATTATTATCGTCTGTATTTGAGAAAAGATAACAATACTCATATTCTTCAATTAAAGAGTTGGAACAGTTGCGAAGTTCATCATAAGAAGCACCGTCAATAAATACGCACACTTTATTGTCCACAATATGCTTTTCCATTTTAAGCATTGCAAGTTCGCCCAGAAGTTTTTTGTTTTCGGCACGAGCGTTTGAGAGTTCTGCTTGTATTCTTTCAACTGCCACAGGGGTTTCATATCGTTTTGCAGAAAGCATATTCATAATCTGCTTATTTGAATTATGAATATTCATATAATCATTAAGCGCCAATATGCCACAAATCATTTCAATTCGTGTACCTTTTTTATATGGAATGTAACTTGTAATTTTTATAATTCCCACTTCGCCTGTGCGGGCTACATGAGGGGCACAACAAGCGCAAAGGTCGGTGTCTTCAATCTCTATGAGTCGCACACCTTCTGTAATATCCAGTTTACTGCGATAATCATAATCGGGCAATTCTTCGGGTGTAGGGTAAATAGCTTTTATAGATTTGTTTCCATAAATTGCCTTATTAGATTTAATTTCAACTTCTTTGATTTGTTCGTCATTAAGTGGCCCGTCAACATCAAGAGTAACGAGTGTGTCGTTCATATGAAAGCCCACATTATTGTAGCCGAAAGTTCTGTGAATTACACCAGAAACAATATGCTCGCCTGTATGATTCTGCATACGAGAAAAACGAGTGTCCCAATCAATGCTACAATCAACTGCTGAGCCAATTTCAAGTGGTTTTTCTAACTTATGATAAATAATATCATCTTTAATCTGCACATCAAGGACTTCTATACCACCCATTACACCCTTATCGGCATCTTGTCCGCCACCCTCGGGAAAGAATGCAGTTTTATCTAAAACCACAAGAAATCCACCGTCAGTTTCTGTGCAAGAAACAACAGTTGCAGAAAACTCTTTTATATAAGAATCATTTTCGTATAATTTTATTGTGGGCATAACAACACCTCGTAAATATTTTTACTTTTTCTTTGCCTTTTTAATTATAATTACACCGCCGACTATTATCAATATACCAATGACAACATAAGTTATAGGAATAATCAAAAAGGGAATTGCAATTCCTGACATTATATTATTTGATAAATGCATAGTAGGTACAAGTGCAATAATGCCCCTTGAAGTTATAGAAGCACCAATCAATATTATAACAATGCCTACTATCCAACTATGCATCTTCAAAAACAAAACAAATTTTTCAGCCAAACCTCCCACAAAGTCAACAAATCGGTCAAATCCGGTTATTTGCATATTGCTTTGAGGTTGGTATTCGTCTGCATTATCATCTAAAAGAAAATCAACAGTTACATCAAAGCAATCTGCAAGGGCTTTGAGTTTTGTTATTTCGGGTAGAGCCTCACCCGTTTCCCATTTGCTGACTGCTTGACGCGAAACACCGATTTTTTCTGCAAGAGTTTCTTGTGACAGTCCACACTTTTTGCGATAAACAGTAATTTTTTCATGTAATTTCATAAAATCATTCCCCTTTCTTCAATATATTAACACTTTCACAGTTGCTAATCTATAAAGCAAGGCTTGAAAAACCGCAACCAATAGTTGCATTTTATCTTCTCTATAATTATATAATGTAATTTCTATATGGTCAACGATAAAATTGATAAAAAAATACCGCGAGTCGAAAGACACGCGGTATTAAAACCAAAATATAAATTTTTCGTTAGACAATGTCGCGGAACCGAAGCTGTATATAGATACCGCGAGGTGAACGCGACGAAGTATTACGGAAAATTAAGCTTTATTTGCTGAGCCGAAAAGTTCAATCTTTTCACGAACTGTTTCTTTAATTGCTTCTACACCAGGAGCTAAAAGTTTTCTTGGGTCAAAGCCCTTGCCCTGAAGGTCTTTGCCTTCTTCAATATACTTTC
>CALBKQ010000036.1 GCA_937895645.1 uncultured Clostridia bacterium | reverse complement strand
TTAAAAACGGTTTTACCGTTTTTGCGCTAGATAGAGTAACTGAAAATGAAACAGAAAGTTGGCCAGCAGGTGTTGATAAAGATGGAGATGGAGTTATTGGTGCAGATGAGATGAATAATCTAACTAGTGTGATTTCAAGATCTGGTGCTTCTCGTTCTGAATTGACGCAATTAGCTGCTTCTGGAGCTTATTCTAGTGAAATGGTAAATAAAATTCTTGAACATTTTGATGACATTGATACAAATAAAGATGGTAGGGTTACAAGTGCGGAGATTTCTGCCTTTACTTATTCTGCGAATAAACAAGAAATGATGGATGAAGAAAATCATCGAAAAGCTACTCAAACTTCCTTATTCTATAGTGATGATTCTTCAACTGACGTCTCTGCATACAGTATTTTGAGTTACAAATATAAATCAAATAAATTACAATTGCAATTTATATTTGTAATTGTTATAATAAAATTAAAATAATTGTAACCTTTTGGAAATTCTGACGAGATGATAGTTGAAAGGTACCTGAATTTAGTTTGTAAGGGGGAAAATAAATGCAAGACGAGAAAATTGTTGAGCTTTACTGGAATCGTGATGAAAATGCAATCCGCGAAACACAGGAAAAGTACGAAAACTATCTTTATAAAATTGCATACAACATTTTGTCTGACAAAGAAGATAGTTTTGAGAGCGTAAATGACACTTATCTTGCAGCATGGAATTCTATGCCACCTCACAAGCCAAGTGTTTTATCAACATATTTAGGTAAACTTACTCGCAGAATTTCTATAGATATTTTCCGTAAACGCAACAGAATAAAGCGTCAAGGTAGTGAATACGCCTTATCTCTTACTGAACTAGAAGATTGCATTTCAGGTGACAACTCCCCTGAAAAAGATTATGAGGCTCAAATTTTAGGTGAGGCAATCAACGCATTTTTACGCACACTTTCCGATGACGCGCGAAATGTATTTATTGGCAGATATTATTTTCTTGATTCTGTTAGAGATGTTGCAAAATACTGCGGTATAAGTGAATCAAAGACTAAAACTTTGTTATTCCGCACCCGCAACAGTTTAAGAGAATATCTTAAAAAGGAGGGCTTTGAGATATGAATCAAGAGCAAATTCTTGACGCACTTGAATTTATTGATGACGATATGATTGAGTGTGTCAATGTTTTAAGAAAATACCCTGAACGCCACAAACATTTATGGCTTAATTATGTAGCCGTTGCAGCTTGTATTGTTCTTGCAATCTTTGGTGGTTTTAAGCTTATGGGTAGTAATGCACCTACACAAGAACAATCCAATTCCAATGGTGGTACAAACCAAACGGATGATGCTGTTGATATGTTTGGTGATATAGCCGACACAGAAAATAGTAACGAAAATAACAAATTTGAAGATAACAGTAGTTTTCGTGATGAAAGCACAGGTTCTGCATCAAGCTCTGGCAGTTCAACTGACATAAGTTGGCATTATAGCCCTGTTTATATGGAAATTACAGAAATTTCTGAAAACAGTTTTAAGGGGCGTGTTATAGAACAAGTTAAAGTTAATGGAGAAACACACTTCAACAAAAATCAGGTTGTTACTGTAATTTATTGTGAGTCTGGATATACAAAATATGACACCCTACTCATTAAAGATTTGAAGTTGGGTGAAAAAGTTTATGTGATTTATGGTGAACCTGCCGATACTATTTACACACCATATATAAGATACGACAACAAGTTTTAACTCATTTTTTAAGGAGGTTTAACTTATGAAAAAGATTATTTCAGTTTTATTGTGCATTATCCTTATTCTTGTTTCATTCAGTGCTTGTGGAGAAAATCCTGCACCAACACCAGCCAAAGTAAACGCAAAAAATCTTATGAGTGACATTTCACCTAAACCCGTTGAAAAATCTGACGATTTAACAGACGGCAACAAGGCTTTTTATGATTTTGCAGTATCACTTTTCAAAGAAAATCAGGTAAATGGTGATAATGTTCTTATCTCTCCCCTTTCAGTACTTTGTGCACTTTCAATGACTGCAAATGGTGCAAACAACGATACACTTAAAGAAATGGAAAATGTTTTCGGTCTTTCTGTGGTGGAAATGAACAAGTATTTATACAGTTATATCAACTCATTAGAGCAAGGTGAAAAGTTTTCACTTAAACTTGCAAACTCACTTTGGATTACAAATGACAAAACATTCAAAGTAAACAATGATTTCTTACAAATCAATGCAGATTATCACAGTCCCCAGATGTATTCAGTAGATTTTAACAGTGAAGACACCGTTAAAGATATGAATAACTGGGTTGAAAAGAATACTGACGGTATGATTCCAAGCATTATTGATGAGCCACTCCCAGATTATACTCTTATGTGCCTTATGAATGCATTGGCATTTGAAGCAGAGTGGGCAAATGTTTATGAGGAATATGCAGTACACGAAGATACCTTCTATGCTCGTAACGGTAGTAGTCAGAATGTTGATTTTATGTATAGCGATGAATACAACTACTTGTGCGATGACGACTCAACAGGATTTCTTAAATATTATGCTGGTGCAAAGTACGCTTTTGCGGCGGTACTTCCTAATGAAAACATTAAGCTAGAGGATTATGTTGAAAATCTTTCAGGTGAAAAAATCGCAAAGCTTCTTAATAACGTTAAGAATGAAAAAGTAATAACAAGTCTTCCTAAATTCCAATATGACTACACCGCTGATATTACAGAAATGTTACAAAATATGGGCATTAAAACTGCTTTTGACGGTGATGATGCAGATTTAACGGGTATCGGCACTTGGGAACAAGGCAATCTTTATATCAGTAAAGTTCTTCACAAAACATATATTTCTGTTGCAGAAAAAGGTACAAAAGCCGGTGCTGTTACTGCTGAAATTCTTAATGGTGCAACTGCTTTGCCTGAAAAGCCACACGAAGTTTATCTTGACCGTCCGTTTGTATATATGATAATTGACTGCGAAAACAAAGTACCATTCTTTATTGGTACAGTTACAAACTTGGAGGGTTGATTATGAAAAAGAAAATACTTGTAGTATTTGCAACCATTCTTGCTATACTTTTATTACTATTTGCCATTTGTTTTGTGGCGTTTGGTATTGCCTCATTCAAAGGTTACAGCATTATGGAGGGCAGAGTTCTTGTCACCAAAACGGGTTACATGATTATTGATGATGATAACAGTCCTATTGAAATGTCAAATCAAAGTAAAAATGAGAAAATGTTTGAAGGTCTTACAAATGGTGACAAAATATTGATTGTCCACGATGGAATACAAGAAAGCTGCCCAGGTGGTACAGGCGTTTATTTCTGCAAAAAACTCGCTGACGGTGAATACAAGGATTTATCTGAACAAGTGATAGTTTCACTTATTGAAATGGGTTA
Organism: uncultured Clostridia bacterium; assembly: GCA_937895645.1. Classification (GTDB taxonomy): domain Bacteria; phylum Bacillota; class Clostridia; order Oscillospirales; family Acutalibacteraceae; genus Fimenecus. The sequence goes on along the minus strand of CALBKQ010000036.1, from coordinate 17,092 downwards.
TATTGATACTCCACCTGCTACACAAAATGGTCTCGATTTTTCTGTAACATCTTACAGAAGTTACAACACACCAAGTGGTATAATGTTCCCACAAATAAGAATAATCAAATCCGTTGAAGAATTGAATAAATATGTTAAAGAATTTAACAACGAATTCTCAAAAGAGTGCGAAAAGTATGACGAAAAATACTTTGAAGAAAAGCCATTGATTATTGTTATTCTGGAAGAAGGAAGTTTGTCAATTACTCATACTGTTACTGACCTTAAAATGTCTGACGATGGCAAACTTTATATTTATACTGATGTTAATGTGCCTGAATGTGGGGATTGTGCTATGGCATATTGGCACTTGATGATTGAGCCAGACAATGAAATGGCAGATGATATAGCAGACCTTGAATGGACCGATGTGAAACTTGTTTTTAATCGTGTTGAATTGGGCACAGGTGAAGTTGTAAGAGTCGAGAAAAATAACAAAATGTTGTCACTTATTATTCCTGATGGTTGGGAATATGCAACTTACGAAACTCTTGAACACAAAGAACTTTCAGATTTAGCATACACATTTTTTATCGAGTTCTGGCCTGAGGGCAGAAACGAGGGTAGCATATTATTTGCTTGTGATGAAAATTTCGGCGTTTGTGGTACAGGGCTTGAATGTAAAGAAGTTGTAATCGGCGGTCATACTTGCAGTATGGGAATATACGATAACAGTGACGCGTGGAGTTTTATTACAATTGATGTTGAGTCTGATGTTGATTACTTTATTTGGAATTATGCCCAAGATAGCTGGTGGAATGAGTACGGCACAGAGGCTATGGAAATTCTTGATACATTAGAATACAGATAAGAAAAACCAGTCAGGAGGAGAACTCTCTTGACTGGTTTTGTTAAATTATAGTTTGTCAAACAAATTTATTTGATTTCCTGGTACATATCTGGTGCAGATTGCTTTGTAGCGTGTTCGGTTACGGTTAAAACCTTATATTTTGTAGTTTTTTCGCCGAATGTGATTTCGAGAATGTCGCCCTCTTTAACATCATAAGATGCTTTGACTACTCTGCCACCTACACTTACCTTACCTGCGTCACAAACCTCATTTGCGATTGTTCTTCTTTTAATTATTCTTGATACCTTTAAGTATTTATCTAATCTCATAATATATTTCCTTATACAAAAACAAGGGAGTCAAAACCGACTCCCCTTTTTTTACAAAAGTTTAATTATTTAACTGCTGCTTTAAGAGCTGCGCCTGCTTTGAAAGCTGGAACTTTTGTTGCTGGAACTGTCATTGTTTCGCCTGTTCTTGGGTTGCGAGCTGTCTTAGCGTTTCTTGCTCTAACTTCAAATGTACCGAAACCGATGAGCTGAACTTTGTCACCGTTTGCAAGTGCGTCTGTAACTGATGCGAAAACTGCTGCTACTGCTGCGTCAGCGTCTTTCTTTGAAATGCCTGCTTTTGCAGCAACTGCTGCTACGAGTTCTGTCTTATTCATTGTGATTTCCTCCAATAAATTTTTCTCTTTTTAATTTATCCTAAAAGGATTTAATCCTTTTTTGATACGCGTTTAGCTTCATCCCAGAGCTTGTCCAATTCGTCAAGGTCTGTTTCTTTCATATTTATGCCTTTTTCTTCTGCCATTTTTTCGACTTTAGAAAAACGGTCAATAAATTTGTCTGTTGCTTTTGTAAGTGCTTCTTCACTATCAACGCTGATAAACCTTGAAACATTTACGACTGAGAAAAGCAAGTCACCAAGCTCCTCATTAGCGTTTTCAACAACACCCATTGTAATTGCTTCTTTAAGTTCCTCAAGTTCTTCGCTAACTTTTTGAAGTGCACCGTCAACTGAACTCCAGTCAAAACCAACTTTTGCGGCTTTTTTCTGGACTTTATCTGCACGCATCAGTGCAGGAAATTCCCGAGGGATTGAAAGCATTGACTCTGTCTGGTTTTTTTGGCTCTTGGTTTGTTTTTTAATAACATCCCAATTATCAAGAACCTGTTCACTTGTTTCAGCATTTACATCGCCAAAAACATGAGGGTGACGCTCAATCATTTTTTTGCACACACCATCAGCAACATCATTTAAGTCAAATGAGTTTTTCTCACGCTCAATCTGTGCATGAAAAACAACCTGCAACAAAACATCGCCAAGTTCTTCTAATAGACCATCACGGTCTTCTTTATTGATTGCCTCAATCACTTCGTAAGTTTCTTCAAGAAAATCACGACGGATTGATTTATGGTCTTGTTCCCTATCCCAAGGGCAACCACCCGGTGAACGAAGAATTTCAACAATATCAATTAAATCGTTTACATTGTAACGTTCTTTGAAATTGAAATTTTCAATCATTCTTTCACCTTCTAAACATACCTATATTTTACTCTATAAATCCATATTTTGCAAGTATTTTTGCGATTTTTTCTCCTTTTGGAAGCATATTTACATCATCTTTTGAAATTCCTTTAACAAAAAGCATAGAAATTACATAAATTAAACCACCAAAACCGATTGCAATACCTAAACAGAGTATGTTTTTAGCATTATGCCCTGCAAGTGAAAAATCAGGAATAAAGCGGTTTGAAAGGCCGAAAGATGTATATGCACCTACGCCACAAAGCACACCACAGATAATAGGTTTTAAGAATACTGAAACGAAGTTTATTCTTATTTTTGTTGTCTTGATAATCGCAAAAAGATTGATTATTGTAATTACTGCATAGCAACTTACAGTACCAATTACTGCACCGTTAACATTAAGACTTGGAATCGAAACAAAAATCAGGTTTGATACAAATTTTACAACTGCACCCACAGTCATAGAAACAAGTGGAATTTTCGTTTTATCAAGTGCCTGAAGCATATTTGTCATTGGTTGTGACAAAGCAATCAAGAAAATTGTAAAGCCATAAACCATAAGTACAGGTGCTGCTATTGAAACACCACTTGCTGCCTCACCACTGCCATAGAAAGCCGCAAGAATTGGTTGTGCAAGTACACCCATACCAATACCGCAAGGCATTGCAACAAGCATTGTAACACGCATTACAGATTCTATTGAAACTTTAATTGCTTTTTTATTTTTAACTGCCCAAGCAGCAGAAAGTGCAGGAATTGCACTGATACCCAAAGTCATTGTAATTGACGGAATAAGATTACGGAAATCCAGCGACAATGAATATGCACCGTAAAGGAAATTCTTAACATCAGCGTCAAGAACACCAACAAGTTGCTCTGAATACATATTCCTAATTAAATCCATATTATTGATTACAACTGTTTCAAGACGATTCTGCACGGTAATTGCATCAATAAGATTTGTAATGCTGAATACAAGTGAGCTGAGAGCTACAGGAATTGCAAACTGGAACATTTTCTTTGCAATAACCCCTGATTTTTCAGGTTTTGGTGCAGATGCAAGTTCTGTTTTTGTAATTCTATCACCACTTATCTTATGCATAATAAGAAGATAAATTACACCGATTACAGTACCTAAAGTAACACCAGCAGTAGCACCTGCTGCGGCATAAGGATAAATTGCACTTAATGCTTCACTTTCAGTTGTTGCAGTTTGCCCAAAAACTGTAAGACCCTGTTCAAAACGAGAAAGTCCATAACTGATTGCCCATTTTGCACACACAAGACCGAATACAAGTTTGCCGCCTGCTTCAAGGACCTGTGAAATTGCAGTAGGTGTCATATTTGAAAGACCGTTATAATAGCCACGATAACTTGACATTACACAACAAAAGAAAATTGACGGTGTTATTACAAGCACAGCAGGAATAATATCCATATTCTTTGCAGAAAGTGCATAAGGATATGTGAGAATAAACATTGCAAGTGTGCCGATAATACCAACTATCAGGAAAAGTCGTTTTGCAACTTTATGGATTACTTTAACATCACGGTATCTGCCCAGTGCCATTGCCTTTGACACCATGTTTGAAATTGCAACGGGAAGTCCCGCCATAGCAACTGTATAAACAGGCACATAAAGGCTGTATGCAGAGTCAAAAAGTCCTCTGCCCACCGTACCAATCATATTAGAAAGTGGAATTTTATAAATAACGCCGATAACCTTGATTATTACTGTTGCAAGACTTAATACCAACGCACCGTTTAATAGTGTCTGGCTTTTTCTTTGTTTTTCTGCCAACGCTTTCACACCTTTTTGTGATTATTTCTCTGCACCTAAAAATTCACGCAAAAGTGAATCATCTGGTACAAGAGATTGTTCTATATTCTCAAATCGCTTTAACGCATTATAGATTTTTTTAATATCGTTTTTGTATTCATCTGAAACTTCGCTTTTTTCAATTAAATCTAAAGCTTGATGTTTTAACACACAACTTTCATAAAGATGAATTGTATTAACTTTAATATCGGCTAAATGACGATAAGGGAACAAGTATTTATCTTCACCCATTGTGACGTTTTTCCATAGTTTACAGGTATTTTCAACTGTACTGCTACGGAATTTATAATCGCGTACCATACGACGAATAAAACGCATATTTCTCTTATTAAGGATTATGTTGCCTTTTTCGTCGTAAATTCTTGAAGATACATTTATATAGATTTTTAAGAGTTTACCTTGTATTTTTTCAGTAATTATAGGGTTAAGTGCGTGAAGCCCTTCAATAATTACAACATCTTTTTCACCTAATGTGATTTCATTAAACTGCATGTCACTACGTTTACCCGTATGAAAATCAAAAATAGGATTTTTAACTGTTTCACCACGAAGAAGTGCATTGACTTTTTCTTCAAAGCAAGGCAAGTCAAGGGCATAAACAGTTTCAAAATCCTGAGTACCATCAGGAAGATAAGGAATGTCATCACGATTAAGATAAAAATCGTCAAGACTTAAAACATAGGTATTAACACCTTTGTCGTTAAGTTTTTCGCAAAGCTTACGGGCAGTTGTGGTTTTTCCTGCAGAAGATGGTCCTGCTAACATTACAATTTCTCTGCCTTCATCAGTAATAATTTTTTCGGCAACATCACCTATAATATTTTCATATCTTGCCTCACATTTTTTGATGAAATCTTCAGGTGAAGACAGTGCCATCTCGTTGATATATTCAATATAATTATTTATGTTAGACATTTTATCACCTCATTATGAATATGTATCATAAAATTCGGTTATTCTTTTTTTACGGTCACGAAGGATTTCATAATCATTAATATATTCAAATGGATATTTGAAATTGAAAATACGCTCAATTTCGTCACCTTTTGGTGCTTTAAGTTTTGTCACTGCACCACCGCCACAAGAAAGGATTGTGTGACATTCTTCCATCATAAAAATATTGTAAATACACTCTGTGTTTTCTTTTGCCCAACCTACATTTTCTAACGCACCTGCTGATTTTGACTGACGGTACATATAATATGGGTGGTATTTTTCACTTAACTTTTCATAAGTGTAATCAAGCATCTGTGACGCATTATTTGCACTTTTCACAGCAAGTTCAGGTGTATTCTGCCCTATTCCTGACGCACGCTTTACTGCAAGAGTATGAACAGTAATATTTTCAGGGTCAAGATTTATGGCAGTATCAAGGGAATACTTAAAACCATCAACTGTATCGGTAGGAAGTCCTGCAATCAAGTCCATATTTATATTGTTAAATCCGATTTTACGGGCTAACTCAAAAATATTTATTGTATCTTCAGCTGTATGACGTCTGCCAACTGCCTCTAACACACTGTTATTGAAAGTTTGAGGATTTATACTTATTCTGTCAACTGAAGAATTTTTAATTACTCTTAACTTTTCTTCTGTAATTGTATCGGGACGACCTGCCTCAACGGTAAATTCGCGACAAGTAGTCATATTAAAGTTGTTTTCGATTGCACTGATTACTGTATTAAGTTGTTCTGCACTTAAAGTTGTTGGTGTGCCACCACCGATATAAACACTTTCAAGGTGCACACCTATATTTTTAGCAATCTTTGCAGTTTCTATCAGTTCTTTTGTAAGCAAATCAACATATACGGGTAAAAGGGATTTTGCTTTTTCATTCTGCACAGAATGAGATACGAATGAACAATAACTGCACCTTGATGGGCAAAAAGGAATTGAAACATAAAGACTAAAAGACTGTGGTTTGCTTGTTGCGATTATTCTTTCTTCATAGTCAGCAACCATTCTTGCAAGGTTATATTTTTCGTCAGTTACTAATAAATCGTTTTTGAAATATTCTTCTGTTTTCTCTCTGCCCATTTGTTTTTCTGTATTGATAAGAAGCTTTGAGGGACGAACACCTGTAAGCACTCCCCATTTTGGTGAAAAACCCATATATTCGCTTAAAAGTTCATATACCATTCTGCCCATTTGCATTTCATTATCATCACAAAGTGGGGCTGTAAGAGTTTTATTGTAATTTTCAAAGTTCGCAGTTACGCATATTTCTGTTTTTACTGATGTGAGAAGATTATATTCAGCTTTTTCATCATAAATTACCTGAATTTTTGTATCAGGCATAAAAATGCGCACAAGTTTTTCCATTTCATAATGGAATTTATGGTTTATAACAAGTAATTTAATCATTTTCTTCTGAATCTTGTTCGCATATAGCGGTTATACTGTCTTTCAAAATCAAGGGTTGTTGCAGCGTCGTGACCTGGATAAACTTTGTAGTCACCATCTAATTCGGCAATTTTTGCAAGGGACATAAGTTCTGTTCTTGCATCTCCGCCATAAAGGTCTGTTCTGCCTGCAGTGAGTCTGAACAATGTGTCACCTGAGAAAAGAACTCTGTCGTCCTCAAAAATGTAACAAACGCCACCTTTTGTATGTCCTGGCGTATGTAAAACCTTGATTTTACTGTTACCATATGGTAATTCGCTTCCGTCTTCAACTAAAATATCTGCATATATTAGTGTACTGTCAGTTCCGTAATTCTTGTTTTTGTCGCAAAGCATTTCCTCATCTTCTTTATGGATTACCACCTTTGCGCCTGTTTTTTCTTTAACAAGATTTACTCCACCAATATGGTCATAATGGCCGTGAGTTAAAAGAATGTACTTCACTTTTTTATCTTCAAGTTTCTGAATAAGACTTTCTTCACTCAATGACGGGTCAACAACTGCTGTTTCGCCTGTTTCTTCACAAGTTACAATATATGTGTTGGTTTCAAAGCCGTCATCGGCTATTGCTAAATGTGTTTTTACAGTAATCATTTTATCTCTTTCTCCAAATTTCCGAATCATATAAAATAGTTACAGGACCGTCATTAAGAAGTTCTACTTTCATATCGGCACCGAAAACACCTTTTTCTACATTCTTAACGCCGTTTTCTAAAAGTTTTTTACAAAAATATTCATAAAGTTCATTTGCTCGTTCTGGGTGTGCAGAATTTATAAATGATGGGCGGTTACCCTTTTTCAAGTCAGCACAAAGGGTAAACTGTGAAACTGCCAAAATCTCACCGTCTACATTTTGAATGTCAAGGTTCATTTTACCCTCATTATCTTCAAACACACGAAGTGTTGATGCTTTGCGGGCAAGAATTTCTGCATCTTCTTCTGTGTCGCCTTCCATAACGCCAAGAAGAATTAAATAACCTTTATTGATTTTTGAAACAAGTTCACCATCTACGGTGACACTTGCTTTGCTTACTCTTTGAATTACTGCTTTCATAATTTATTCCTTATCTTTCTACTAAAAGAATACCCTCTATTTTTTCAATTCTTGATATGAGGTTTTTAAGATGGTCAACACCGCTCACGTTAACTGTAAGTTCAACTATTGTTCTGCCATCTTTCATATCGTGAGTAGTAATACTTGTAATGTTTACTCGCATATTGGCAACTTGGACTGCAACATCTGCCATAAGTCCCACACGTGAAAGACAAGTAAGTTGAAGTGTTGCTTTATATTCTTCTTTAACATTACCGTTCCAGTATGCGTTTACCCAACGGGCAGGCTCAGCACAGTTAACAAGGTCTTTTGGCACATTGGTACAATCACGCTTATGGATTGAAACACCATGACCACGTGTAATGAAACCGATAATATTGTCCCCTGGAAGTGGATTACAACATTGTGAGAACTTAATAAGACAGTTGTCAATACCCTCAACGGTTACACCATCTTTATTTTTCTTTGAATTATCGCGAACTTGGATTGCTTTAACTTCAAATCGGCTCTTGTCGTAGTTTTTCTGATATTCCTCTTTAATATAAGGCATTAAACGGATTATTGAAACGCCACCATAACCGATTGCGGCATAGAAGTCGTCAACACTATCCATACGCTGACGCTCTGCAAGTCGTTTGATAAATTTTTCATAATCTTCATCTGAAAGACGGATATAGTTACGCTTAAACTCGCGTTCAACCTCTTCTTTACCCTGAATAATATTCTCTTCGCGTTTTTCTTTCTTAAACCAGTTACGGATTTTGCTTTTTGCCTGACTTGTTTTTACAATGTTAAGCCAGTCACGAGAAGGTCCTTTACCTTGTTGTGAAGATGTAAGAATTTCAACAATTTGACCTGTTTTAACCACATAATCAATAGGTACAATTCTGCCATCAACCTTAGCACCAGTCATTCTGTTACCAACAGCAGAGTGAATTGCATAAGCAAAGTCAATTACTGTTGAACCCATTGGCACATTGACAACGTCACCTTTTGGTGTATAAACAAAAACTTCGTCAGTAATAAGGTCAGTTTTAATTGATGACACAAGTTCTCTTGCATCTCCGGACTCCTGTTGTGCTTCAAGCATTTCACGAATCCATTGAAGACGGTCATCAAAGCTCTGTTTTGCAGTAACACCACTTTTGTATTTCCAGTGAGCTGCGATACCGAATTCAGCAGTACGGTGCATATCCCATGTTCTTATCTGCACTTCAAAAGGAATACCCTCTTTACCAATTACGGTGGTATGAAGTGACTGATACATATTAGGTTTTGGGGTTGAAATATAATCCTTAAAGCGATTAGGTAAAGGATTATACATATCGTGAATAATACCGAGACAGTTATAGCAGTCAACTACACTATCAACAATTATACGGACTGCGTAAATGTCAAAAATCTGGTCAAAATCTTTACCCTGCATATACATTTTTCTGTATATACCGTGAACTGATTTAATACGGCCACTTATTTGTGCGTTAGGTACAAACTGATGCACACGCTCAAGGATTTTTTCTTTTGTACTTTCAAGAAAATCGTTACCTGAACGACTTGAGTTTTTAAGGTTTTCTTCAATACCTGCGTAAGCCACAGGGTCAAGAAAACGAATAGCCCTGTCTTCAAGTTCTTCCTTTACGGAACGAATACCGAGACGGTGAGAAATAGGTGCAAAAATCTCAAGAGTTTCAAGTGCTTTGTCGCGTTGCTTTTGCGGGTCAACAAATTCAAGTGTTCGCATATTGTGAAGACGGTCAGCAAGTTTTACGATAATAACACGAATATCTTTTGACATTGCAAGAAGCATTTTTCTTACATTTTCTGCCTGCTGTTCTTCTTTAGTTTCACGGGAATTAAGTTGCACCTTACCAAGTTTTGTAACACCATCAACAAGGATTGCCACATCTTCGCCAAATTCTTCTGTAAGTTGTTCAATGGTGTATGGGGTATCTTCAACAACATCGTGAAGAAGTGCTGCCACTATTGACTGATAATCCATACCCAAATCCACAAGAATGTTTGCTACTGCTATTGGGTGAATAATATAAGGCTCACCTGAACGACGAAGTTGACCCTGATGGAATGAATTTGCAGTTTCAAATGCTTTATCAATGATTTTAAGTTCATTTTCATTATAAATTGATGCAATTTTTGCGCGCAAATCACTATAAAGTTTATCTACATTTGTAGGCATCATCGCTCACTCCCCCCTATTGCTTAAATTTTTAAGAATTTCTGACTGTGATAAATCCGCTTTTTTACCATTACCGTCAAATAGAATTTTACCGTTTTCACGCTTGATAAGTCCTAATTCACAAAGAATATCTATTGACACTGCCATTGTGCAATAACGCTCAACAGGACAAGAAGCGCGTACAAGTAAAGTTTCAATATCAAATTCCCAAGTCATATATGACTTAATTATATTGAACGCACCAAGCAAAAATTCCCTTGATGGTGTTAAAAATCTTGCCTCGTGACTTGTAAGTGCTTCGCCACGCTTATATTTTTCATAAAGTGATTGAGATTTGAAAAGTTTATCCTCATCTACATTTGAAAATCTCATATCTCTTATTTGAACTGACGCTTTTACTTCGCCTTTGTATTCATTTTTTTCAATTCTTACTGCCAAGTCAACAATATCACCTTCACGGAAAGGAAACTCCTCAAGAGTTGTTGAAAATTTCATAGCACTGAACTGTGTATTGCCTTTATTAAAGCCTAAACGCAAATGGCGGTTACCCTCACCAACAGGTCTTATCTGAGAAAGTCGTACGCCAAAAATACCAAAAAGTGGTTGTGGATTGCCTGCACCGTATGGTTCAAGATTTTCTAAAGACTCAACAAGTGATGCGTTTATATATGCAGGGTTTAATTTGCAATCAAGTGTCAGCGTTGGCACTGCGTCGGGAATTGTATTAGCATATTCATTGATTTTATCAAAAAATGCAGTTACATTTTCACGCTTTATACCTAACCCGGCTGCCATAGTATGACCACCAAAATGGGTTAAATATTCACTTGCATATTTAATAGCATCATAAACCGAAAACGAGTCAATACTTCGTGCCGAGCCTGTGCCCTCATCACCGTCAAATGTGATTACTATTGATGGCTTACCGTATTTTTCGGTAATTCGGGCTGCTACAATACCGATTACACCATGGTGCCAATGTTCGCCACACACAACAATAACTTTTGAGTATTTGAGTTTCTGGTTTGACTCAATATGTTTTATTGCCGCTTCCATAATCTCGTTTTCTGATGTATGACGTTCACGGTTGCATAAGTCAACTTTTTCAGCAATGTCAAGTGCATCAACAAGATTATCACAAAGTAAAAGTTTAAGTGCTGTTGTTGCAGACTCCATTCTGCCTGCCGCGTTAATACGAGGGGCTAAAGAATAAGTAACACCTACTGCATTAAGAGCTCTTTCACCTACACCTGCCACCTGACGAAGTGCATTGATACCATTACAAGGATTACTGTTAATTTTTGCAACACCATATTTTACGATTGCACGGTTTTCATCTTTCAAATCTACCACATCAGCAACCGTACCCACTGCAATAATATCAGCATACTGGCTTAAGATTTCAGAATAATCGCCTTTTTCTAACGAACAAACAACTTTGAATGCAACACCAACACCAGCCCATTCCTTAAAATGAACATTACAATCTTCACGGTGTGGGTCAATAACTGCAACTGCATTCGGCAAAGTTTCACCTACTTGATGGTGGTCAGTTACAACGATTTCTATGCCAAGGCTATTTGCATAGTCGATTTCTTCTATTGCAGAGATACCGTTATCAACGGTAACAATAAGTTTAACGCCTTGTTCATTTAATTTATCGATTGCAGAGCAGTTCATTCCGTAGCCTTCAGTTACTCGGTCAGGAATGTAATACATTACGTCAGCACCCTTATTTGAAAGGTATGAGTACATAAGTGCTGTTGCAGTAACACCGTCAGCATCATAGTCACCGAAAACGCAGATACGCTCGCCTTTTTCAAGGGCAAGGTTTATTCTGTCAACACACTTTTCCATATCGACTATCAAGTATGGGTCACAAAAACTGAAATCGGTTTCAAAAAACTCTTCAACATCTTCATACTCGGTAATTCCACGGGAAACTACAATTAAGGCAGTAAAAGGGTCAAGGCTATGATTTTCAGCCACTTGTGCTGCTATTTCTTTATCAATATGTGCAGTTATCCACTTTTTTCGGCTCATAGTCTATACCCCCTTCAAGCAACATTTTTCTAAATTAATATTATATCATTAACTTGGCTATATTTCAAGGGTTTGGGCAATAAAAAAGTGGTGTTTACACACCACTTTTTCTTATTATTTATCATCAGTTTTCTTTGACACAATATATCTTGGTCTACCTTTGACTTCTTCATAAATTCGGGCAATATAATAACCGATAATGCCAAGTGCCATCATAATACTGCCACCAATTAAAAGTAACAGCAAAATTACCGTTGTAAAGCCTTCTGCTGACTGGCCAAGCATAAATCTAATAAGGGTCTGCCCTGCCATGCCAAACATAAACACTAAAAGCACACAACCAAGTCCCGTTATAATCTGCAATGGTGCCGTTGTGAATGATGTTATGTTTGAAATTGCGTATTTAACAAGTTTACGAAAACTCCATTTTGAAGTACCATTCTGACGCTCTTGCACCTTGAACTCAACTTCTGTTGACTTGAAGCCTGACCAGAATGAGAGTGCCCGGAAAAATGTGTTTCTTTCAGGAAGTGAAAGAAGTGCATCAATTACCTTTCTGTCAACAAGTTTGAAATCAGATGTTGACTGCATATCAACGCCCACAAAATTACTGATAATCTTATAAAAGCTTTTTGCAAAGAGTTTATAGAAAAGACTTTCACCGCCACGGTCGACTTTAATGCCTTCAATAACTTCATAACCCTGTTCCCAGAGTCTATACATTTCAACTGCTTTTTCTGGAGGAAATTGCAAATCGCAATCAAGAATTACTGCGCAGTCACCTTTTGCTTCTTCAAGACCTGCATAAATAGCTGCTTCTTTACCAAAATTACGACTAAAACTTATTCCTTTTACATTTTCATATTTTTCGGCACATTGGCAAATCCGTTCATAAGTTTTGTCTTTTGAACCGTCATCAACAAAAATAAGTTCAGTTTCTATATTATTTTCACTAAATAATGCAGATAATACTTTTGCAGTATTACCGATATTAAGTTCTTCGTTATAAGATGGAATAATTACAGAAAGCACGTACTTTTCCCCCGTAATATTTATTATTATAAATATATCATTTAAGTATTACTTTGTCAAATAAACTATTGAAAACTCTATGGATTTATGGTAAAATTTACTTGAAAAACAACGCTAAAGGAGGCAGGTAAAATGACAAACTTTGATATTGCAATTATTATGGCAGGCGGAACAACAATCAACCCTAATTCTACAACGCCACGGGTTATGGCATCAGTTATGGGCAAACCTATGATTGGCAGAGTTACTGACGCTGCTGTTGCTGCAAAACTTCTTCACATTATTGCAGTTGTGCCTGATAATGATACAACTATTAAAGAGTATCTTATGAAAGAGCATCCGGGCAGCTTTATTTCTGCCGTTGAGCAAGAAAAACCACTTGGTACTGCCCACGCTGTTATGCAGGCTGAACGTTTTATCCGTTCTTGCGCGGAACATCACGGAAATGTGCTTATTCTTAACGGTGATACTCCGTTTATGGATGCTAATACAATCTGCTCATCTTATGCACATCATATAAACGCAGGCAATGACCTTACAGTTGTTACTGCAATTCTTGACAAGCCTTTTGGTTATGGCAGAATCGTAAGAAACCCTGCCCGTCAGTTTATGGGAATTATTGAAGAACAGGACGCTGACAGCGTTATTAAGCGTATAAATGAGATTTCTTCAGGCACATTCTGGATAAATGCCGAGAAATTACTTGCAGGTCTTAACAAGTTGCAACCAAGACAAAATGGTCATTATAACCTTGTTGACCTTGTTTCAATGTTTATTGAAGACGGACTAAAGACTGACACTTATTTTGCCCCAAGTTCTGATATTATTCTTGGTGCTAACTCAAGACTTCAACTTATGGAACTTAATCAGCACGGTAAAATGCAACAGATTGAATATCACCTTGCAAACGGTGTTGATATTCCATTTGCAGATGGCGTTATAATTGAGCCAGGCGTTGAAATTGGTGCAGATACACAAATTTTACCTAACACTATTATCCAAGGTAATACAAAAATCGGTAAAGGTTGCGTAATTGGCCCTAACTCAATTATCAGTAACAGTATTATTGAAGATGGTGCTAAACTTAACAATGTTCAGTGCTATCAGTCAAGAGTTCTTGAAAACGCTGACATTGGTCCGTTTGTGCATATAAGACCAAATTCGGTTATTGGTGAAAAAGTACACCTTGGTAACTTTGTTGAGGTTAAAAACTCAAATATTGATGCTGGCACTAAAGTTTCTCACCTTACTTATGTTGGTGACTCTGACGTTGGTAAACGAGTAAACTTTGGTTGTGGTACAGTTACTGTAAACTACACAGGCAAAGCAAAATACCGTACAACTATCGGTGACGACGCATTTATTGGTTGTAACACAAACCTTGTTGCTCCTGTTAAGGTTGGCGAAGGTGCTTACACCGCTGCAGGTTCAACAATTACAGAAGATGTTCCTGCTGACGCACTTGGTATTGCAAGAGCAAGACAGGTCAACAAAATTGACTGGAAACTTAAATAAATAAAAAGGAAACTAAAATATGTTCGACAGATTCAGAAAGAAGACTTATGTATCTGTGGGCACACCTGAATTTATGGTGGTGGGGCTTGGAAATCCTGACAGAAAGTACACCCTCACCCGACATAATTCGGGATTTTTGTGCATAGATATGCTTTCTCAAAAACTTAATTTCAGGGTTGACAAGTTAAAATTCAAATCCCTTATTGCAGATACTACAATCAACGGTCACAGATGTATTGTTATGAAACCGCAGACTTATATGAACAACAGCGGTGAGGCAGTAAGAGAGTGTGCATCGTTTTATAAAATTCCACCTGAAAGAATTATTGTTATTAGTGATGACACATCTCTTGACATTGGAAAAATGCGAATCAAGAGAAAAGGCAGTGACGGTGGCCAAAAAGGTCTTCGCAGTATTATTTATCATATGAATAGCGACAATTTCCCAAGAGTTAAAATCGGTGTTGGTAAAAAGCCACACCCCGATTATGATATGGCTGATTGGGTGCTTTCTGAGTTCAAAAAAGACGAGCAAAAGATACTTGAACCAGCGTTAGAAAATGCTTGTAAAGCTATTGAACTTTTGCTTGATAACCAAATTGACAAGGCAATGAACTTATATAACAGTTAATTACAGAGGTAATTAATTATGTCAGCATTTACCGAGGCAATTAAACAATCAGCAGAATATACAGGTATTGAAAACAGTATTAAAAAAGGTTTTCTTCCGCAAGGTGTTTTAGGGTTAATACCTGTACAAAAATCACATATTATTTCTGCTCTAGTGGGGGGTCTTGAAAAAAAGGCCCTTATTGTCGTGCCTGATGATGCTACTGCAGTAAAAACTTGTGAAGATTTGACAGCCCTTGGTGTTTCAGCACTCCATTACCCTGCCCGTAGTTTTTCATTCTATTCAAATGATAGCCAGAGTTATGAATATGAACAAAAGCGTATTAAAGTGTTACGCAGAATGCTTGACGGTAAATGTGATGTTGTAGTGGCAAGTGGTGAGGCAGTCACTTCATACACTATTCCGCCCGAAACATTAAGACAAAAATCAGTTCTTCTAAAAAAAGGTGAAGAAACAACACTCCAGAACATTTTAGTTTCTCTTAACTGTGCAGGTTACACTCGTGTTGACGCAGTTGAGGGTGTTGGTCAGTTTTCCTGTCGTGGTGGTATTGTGGACTTTTTCTCACCTGATGATGACGAGCCTGTGCGTATTGAACTTTGGGGTGACACAGTTGACACTATGTGTCGTTTTGATGTGCAAAGTCAAAGAAGAACAATGAACATTGATGAAATCTTAATTGCACCGTCAAAAGAAATCATAATTGACGAACCACAAGTTTTAATTGAAAAAATTGAGAAACTTGCTTCGTCAATCCGCGGTAAAAAAACAGATATAATCCGCGAAAAACTTTACGCAGATATTGACAGGCTTCGTGACGGATTAAAGCCAGGCTCTGCCGACAAATATTTGCCACTTGTTTACTCCCCTGCTACAATTTTTGATTATGCACATAACTATTTATTGTTTGCTTTTGAGACAGGTGGAATTAAAGAAAAAATTGCATCTTCACAAAAACTTTTACTTGAAGATATTAAAATGTGTGTTGAAGACGGTATTCTTTGCAAGGGGCTTGACAAGTTCGCCCTAACATTTAATGAACTTGTGGAAAAGTACACCGATTTGGGTGCTACTTATATTGACAACTTTGCCCGTGGCAGTTTTGACACTCCCGTTAAATCACTTACCACATTCAATGGTGGCACACTGCCTATCTGGAATGGCAAACTTGATGTGATTATAGAGGATATTGAGCCAATACTAAAGAAAGACACTCGCGTTGTTGTATTTGCAGGTACTGAAAAGAGTGCAAAAAATCTCAGTGAAACACTTAATGACGAAAATATTGTATCTGTTTATTTTCCTGTAATCCCTGCAGATTTTCCTAAAGGTGCAGTATCAGTACTCCCTGGCTCGCTTACATCGGGATTCTCATACCCTCGTGACAAGTTTTACGTGTTCACATATTCAAAAGTGCATCAGTCAAAAACTCGTCGCAGAAATTCGGGCTTTAAGGCAAAAGATACCATACATTCCCTTGACGAATTACGCAAAGGTGACTATATTGTTCACTCAATTCACGGTATAGGCATTTTTGACGGTATTACACAACTTGAAGCAAACAAAATAATTAAAGACTATATAAAAATCAAGTACGCGAAAAGTGATGTACTTTATGTACCTGTCACTCAACTTGATTTGGTTTCAAAATATATTGGTCCTCACGAAGATGACGGAAAAGCCTTAAAACTTAACCGTCTTGGCGGTACGGACTGGGAAAAATCAAAAAGCAAAGTGCGCTCTGCTGTAAAAGATATGGCAGACCAGCTTATTAAACTTTATTCTGAAAGAATGCACACTGAGGGTTTTGCATTTTCCCCTGATATTGATATGCAGGCAGACTTTGAACGAAAATTTGAGTTTGAAGAAACAGGCGACCAGTTACGCAGTATTGACGAAATCAAAAATGATATGGAAAAGCCCTACCCGATGGACCGACTTCTTTGCGGTGATGTCGGCTTTGGTAAGACAGAGGTTGCATTGCGTGCAGTATTCAAATGCATTGCAGACGGCAAGCAA
>CALBKQ010000035.1 GCA_937895645.1 uncultured Clostridia bacterium | reverse complement strand
GCAGGTGTAATTCTTGCAATCGGACTTGGTCTTGTAGGCTTTGCTGATGACTACATTAAAGTTGTTAAAAAGAGAAATTTAGGACTTACAGAAATCCAGAAAACTATTCCACAGGTAATTCTTATTATCGGTTATCTTTTTACACTTCAACTTAACGGACTTACCTATATGAATATACCATTTGTAGGTGCAGTTGACCTTAAATGGTTCTTCTGGCTTTTCGGTATTGCAGTAATCTATGGTGCAGTTAATGCAGTAAACTTTACTGACGGTGTCGATGGACTTTGTGCAAGTGTTACTTCAACAGCAGCAATCGCATTCTGTATTGCAGCCCTTATGACAAAGTTTATGGGTATCAGCGTATTGGCAGCAGCTCTTGCAGGTGGTTGTCTTGGATATTTAATATGGAACTATTATCCATCAAAAGTTATGATGGGCGATACTGGCTCAATGTTCTTGGGTGGTATGGTTGTAGCATTGGCTTATGCGATTGATTGTCCACTTATTCTTGTGTTCTTCGGTATTATCTATGTAATCGAAGCACTTTCAGACGTTTTGCAGATTGGTTACTTCAAACTTACACACGGTAAGCGTATTTTCAAAATGGCACCAATACACCATCATTTTGAAATGTGTGGTTGGAAAGAACGCAAAATCGTAACAATCTTTTCACTTGTAAATATTGTAGGTTGCGCCGTTGGTTTAGCAATCTATTACTACGGAATAATCAGTAAATAATTAAACTATAAAAATTTTAAGGCGGTGAGAAAATGGCAACAAAAAAGAAACAAAGTCCCTTAAGCTTTTTATTTAATAAGGGTGCTATGGACGTTCCTTTCTTTATAATTCTTATGACTATTGTAACAATAGGACTTATTATGCTGTTTTCTGCCAGCTATACTTACAGCTATTATAACAGAACAAGTAGTACTGAAATTTTTACAAAACAGTTAATCTATGCGGCAATCGGTATTGTGGGAATGCTTTTGGTTTCTCGTATCAGATATGAATATTTTAAGGCGTTTTCATTTGTAGTTGCGGGTGTTTCTGTATTACTTCTTATTGTAGTGCGCTTGTTGCCTGATAGCGTTCAACCAGGATTTTACAGATGGATTGACTTAGGGTTCATTACGTTCCAACCATCTGAAATCGGAAAGTTAGGACTTATTATGTTCCTGGCATTTTGCCTTGAACAGCATCATAAAGGCGTTGTTGGTAAAGTGCCAAGTGATTTAGGTTTATGCCGTTTTGTTGAAGATACAACTAACGGCAAATATGTAATTTATAAGTCATTTACAAGCACTATTGCATACGGATTTTTCATTTTGCTTTTTGCAGTTCTTGTGCTTATTGAAAATCACGTTTCAGGCGCAGTTCTTATGCTTGCTATCGGCGTAATTATGCTTTTCCTTGGCGAAGTAAAGAATAAATGGTTTATTGTAGGCGTTGTAGTTGCAGTGTTTGCAGTGATTTTGTTTGTAATGAATCCTGATTTGCTTAAAGAGTACGCAGGTGAGCGTATTGTTGCATGGCTTGATAAAGACTATGAGCCTCTGGGTGCCCGTTGGCAGACAAATAACTCGCTTTATGCTATTGGTTCAGGTGGATTTTTAGGTACAGGTCTTGGCCAGTCAAAACAGAAGCATCTTTATGTTTCAGAGCCACAAAATGACTTTATTTTCTCAATCGTGTGTGAAGAATTAGGCTTTGTAGGTGCAACTGCAATAATCTTCCTTTTTGCAATTTTGGTGTATCGTGGAATTAAAATAGGACTTCGTGCAAAAGACCGTTTCGGTGCATTACTTGCAATGGGTATTGTGTTCCAGGTAGGCGTTCAGGTAGCACTTAACATTGCGGTTGTCAGCGATTTTATTCCAAATACAGGTATTTCACTTCCGTTCTTCTCATACGGTGGTACATCTCTTGTTATTCTGCTTTGTGAAATGGGTATAATCCTTTCAATTTCACGAAGTGCAAGAAAGAAGGATTGATGGTATGAAAATAATGTTTGTAGCAGGTGGCACAGGCGGTCATATTAACCCTGCAATAGCAGTTGCAAATGAAGTTAAACGCCTAGAGCCTAATGCAGAAATCCTTTTTGTAGGTACTGAAGGACGAATGGAAACACAAATTGTCCCAAAAGCAGGATTCCCTATTAAAACACTTAAAATGAATGGCTTTTCAAGAAGTATGTCTTTTACAGGTCTTAAACAGAATCTTGAAACTGCTTATCTTACATTAAAAGCATCAGGTGATGCTAAAAAAATCATAAGTGAATTCCACCCTGATGTTGTAGTAGGTTTTGGTGGCTATGTAACAGGTCCAGTGCTCCGAACAGCGGTTAAAATGGGTATAAAAACTGCAATTCACGAACAAAACGCATTCCCTGGCGTAGCTAATAAAGCACTTGCAAAGTTAGTTGACAAAGTTATGCTTACTTCCGCTGCCGCCGAACAATATATGAAATGTAAAAATCCTCCTGTAGTAACAGGACTTCCCGTAAGACGCGAAATTATTAAAACTGACCGTGATTTTGCTCGTGCAACATTAGGTCTTAAAAATGATGATATGCTTGTACTTTCAATGGGTGGCTCATTAGGTGCAGATGCAATCAATAATGCAGTTGTAGAAATGCTTACAACTCTTAAAGCGGAAAAAGATATCTGTTTCTTACACTCAACAGGTAAATACGGTAAGTGGGTAGGGGAGAAACTTAAAGAGAATGGTGTTTACTACGGAAAAGGCACAAATATAGAAATCCGTGAGTACATAGACAACATGGATATCTGTCTTCCTGCTTGTGACCTCGTAATAAGTCGTGCAGGGGCAAGTTCAATTTCAGAAATCCAACTTTTAGGTAAACCGTCAATACTTATTCCGTCACCAAATGTGGCAGAAAATCATCAATATCATAATGCTATGACTCTCGCTTCAAACGACGGTGCAATACTTATTGAAGAAAAAAATCTTAACGGTGAAATCCTTGCAAAAACCGTACAAGACCTTAAAAATAACCGTAGTAAATTAGATGAAATTTCATTGAACGCAGTTAAAAACGCAAAATCAAATGCGTTAAGTGAGATTTGCAGAATTATAATAAATTTAGTACAATAACATTTTTTCACACCCTGCATAGTATGTGACGAAAGGCTATACTTGTAAAGGGCGTGTGAAAATTGGATAAAATTATAATCAATGGTAATCGCAGATTAAACGGCGAGATTACTGTGCAAGGGGCAAAAAATAGCGTACTGCCAATACTTGTAGCAACACTGCTTGTAAACGGAGTTTCAGTAATACATAATTGCCCGATACTTTCTGATGTAGAGGCAACAATCAAGATTTTACGGTATTTAGGTTGCATAGTTACTCGCGAAGGGCATACGGTTACAGTTGACTCAACAAATGTAAACCGTAATGATGTGCCTGACAATCTTATGCGTGAAATGCGTTCGTCAATTGTGTTTTTGGGTGGAATACTTGGCAGAATGGGTAAAGCAGTCCTGTCAACACCTGGCGGTTGTGAAATAGGGCTTCGACCTATTGATTTGCATCTTTCGTCAATGGAGCAATTTGGTGCAACTGTTACAACTGAAAACGGATTTATAGTTTGTTCTGCTCTTGAAAAAGGCTTAATTGGTACTCGCATTACCTTGTCATTTCCAAGCGTAGGTGCTACTGAAAACATTATTCTGGCAGCAGTACTCGCTAAAGGTACAACAATTATTACCAATGCAGCCCGTGAACCTGAAATTAGCGATTTAGCCGATTTCTTAAATCGTTGTGGAGCCAGAATACACGGTGCAGGTGACAGTACGGTAACGATTGAAGGGGTAAGTGGATTACATTCAACAGAACATACAGTTATTCCCGATAGAATAGTAGCCTCAACTTATATGATTGCCTGTGCTATGACAAATGGCAAAATCTGTTTGCGTGATATAATTCCTGCTCATATAGGACCAACAATTCAACCTTTGCGTGAAGCAGGGTGTGATGTGACGGTCAGTGGCAGATGGGTGTGCTTAAGCGCACCACCAAAACTTAAAAGAATACGAATGATTCGCACAATGCCTTATCCGGGATTTCCAACAGATGTTCAGGCACAGATGATGGCAATGACCACCGTCTGCGAAGGTACAAGTGTAATCGTAGAAAATATTTTTGAAAGTCGTTTTAAGCATATTGGCGAACTGTTAAGATTTGGTGCTAAAATCAATGTTGAGGGCAGAATGGCAGTAATTGAAGGCGTCAAACATCTTAACGGGGCAACTGTCAGAGCAACAGATTTGCGTGGTGGCTCAGCAATGTTCCTCGCAGGGCTTAACGCTTATGGTACAACAGAAATTACAGAAATTCATCATATTGACAGAGGTTATGAACAACCTGAAAAAGTTCTTGAAGATTTAGGCGCAGATATTAAAAGGGTGAAGGACGATGAAAAAGACTAACAATCCGAATACTTCCCGTGATAATCAACTATCGGGCAACGAACGAATTGTAAATCGTACAAATCAACGCAGAAAAAAGAATAAAAGAAAAAAACTGATTTTCCGTGCAGTATTGTGCTTTATTTTCCTTTGTATAGGTATAATCTTTGCACTTACAATGTTTTTTAACATTAGTGAAATTACCGTAACAGGTGACACAGTTTACTCTTCAGAAGATATAATTGAAAAAAGCGGAGTAGTTATAGGCGATAACCTGATTTTCATATCAAAAAAGAAAATCAATGAGCAAGTTTCAACTGAACTTCCTTATGTAGGGTCAGTAAAAGTGAAAAGGCGTCTGCCAACAAAACTTGAATTTATAGTTACAAAAACAGACGCAGTTTATGCAGTGGTAATTGATGGATATTACACTTTGCTTGATGCAAACGGTAAAGTCCTTGAAAAAGACCTTGAATATGTTGCTGAAAATATAATTTTACTTAATATCGGCGAAATTTCATCAGCAGAATTAGGTAGAAAAATATGCGGTACAAGTGATATTTACCTTGAAAAACTTATTGATATCCGTAACGCTTGTAATGATTGTGGAATTAAAGATATTACTGCCATTGATTTGTCAGAAATTTATGACATAAAACTTATATATCAGGGTAGAATAATTCTTGAACTTGGTGAAACACCGAAAGATACACTTTATAAAAAACTGTCATTAGGTAAAGCAGCAATTGATACACAGAATGAAGAAAATATGCTTTATCGTGGTACAATAAACCTTACAGTTGACGGTAAAGGCTATTGGTCTGAAGAAACTTCAACTACAGAACCACAAACACAAGTTGAGGAGTCCACAACTGACATTTCGGGGGATGAAAGCACAACAAAACCTGAAAATCCAGAAGCAACAACCGCTTCAGCAGCATAAAAACGTTAAAAAATAGTTGAAAAACTATAAAAAATAAAAAAATCTATAAATTATGTATTGCATTTATTTTAAGTTGGTGATAAAATAAACTGTAATTATGTAATCAATAGGTGTGAAATTTCTATACATAGGAGGATGTTAAAACATGGCATTCGAAATTGATAATCAGTATCAGGACATTGCAAACATTAAAGTAATCGGCGTTGGTGGCGGTGGCGGTAACGCAGTTGACCGTATGGCTAAGGCTGGTATTTCAGGTGTTGAACTTATCGCAGTTAATACAGATAAGCAGGCACTTGCTCGTTCACTTGCAAAACCAATCCCAATTGGTGAAAAAGTAACATCAGGCCGTGGCGCAGGCGCAAAACCTGAAGTTGGCCAGAAGTCAGCTGAAGAAAGCCGTGACTCAATCGTTGAAGCACTTGACGATGCACAGATGGTATTCATTACAGCTGGTATGGGCGGTGGCACAGGTACAGGTGCAGCTCCAATTATTGCTGAAATCGCAAAAGGCAAAGGTATCCTTACAGTTGGTATCGTTACAAAGCCTTTCGCATTTGAAGGTTCACACAGAATGAAACAGGCTGAAGCAGGTATCGCAGAACTTGCACAGCATGTTGACTCTCTTATCGTTATCCCTAACGAAAGACTTAAATATGTTTCTGACCAGAAAATCACATTTGCAAACGCTTTCGGTATTGCTGATGATGTTCTTCGTCAGGGCGTAAACTCAGTTACAGACCTTATTACAATGCCTGCATTCATTAACCTTGACTTCGCTGACGTTACAGCAGTTATGAAAGACGCTGGTCACGCTCATATGGGTATTGGTCGTGCAAGTGGTAAAGATAAGGCAGAACAGGCTGCAAACTCAGCTATTTCAAGCCCACTTCTTGAAACAACAATTTCAGGTGCTAAGGGCGTTATTATCAGCATTACAGCATCTCCTGACATCACTCTTGAAGATGTTGACACAGCAG
>CALBKQ010000034.1 GCA_937895645.1 uncultured Clostridia bacterium | reverse complement strand
TACAAATTCGTTTATTACCGTATTTAGTCTTGCATGAGCAACCCATACAAGCACCAAATCCACAGCCCATTCGTTCTTCAAAACTATATTGTCCACTTGTTGTAGCAGTTGTTTCAATAGCCTTGAACATTGGCATTGGACCACAAGTATAGAAATATGAGTAATCAGTACATTTGAGTGCATCTGTTACAAAACCTTTGATACCATAGGAGCCGTCAACAGTTGTAACCTTTACATCAGCGCCAAGTTTTTTGAACTCGTCTTCATAAAAGATTTCTTCTTTTTTATTAAAACCGAGAATTACTGTAACTTTTTTGCCTTCGGAAACAAGTTTTTTACAAAGATTATACATTGGTGGTACACCAACGCCACCGCCAATAAGCACAGGCTTGTCCAAAGATTTTGATGTATCAAAACCATTACCAAGACCGCAAAGAATGTCAAGTTTAGTACCAACATTCATTTTACTCAAAACTTCTGTGCCCTCACCTACAACTTTGTAGATGATTGTTATTGTTTCACTATCATAATCACAGATTGAAATTGGTCTGCGAAGATAGAAACCATCAAGTTTAATATTTATAAACTGACCCGGTGCAGTTATTGAATAAGTATCGCCAGCAAGCACCATCTCATAAATACTGTCAGTCAGTTTTTTATTGGATTTAATTTCATAAAACCCCTGATACATTATTTATCCTCCCATACAACATTACCATTGCATATTGTCATTTTGCATTTACCATAAACTTCCATGCCTTCAAATGGAGTGCTCTTTCCCATTGATAAAAAATCGTCAGGATTTACGGTATATTTATCATTCAAATCAAAAACAGTTAAATTAGCTTTTTCACCGATTTTAATACTACTACCAATATTAAATCTCTTATTTGCATTAACAGAAAGCAATTCTATAAGTTTTTCAAGTGATATTCTATTAGTTTTAACAAAATGTGTATACATTATAGGAAATGCAGTCTCAATACCAACAACACCCATGTTGCTTTTTTCAAGACCTTTACTCTTCTCTTCGGCGCTATGTGGTGCGTGGTTAGTGGCAATCATATCAATTGTACCGTCAAGAACGCCTTGTATTAAAGCTTCTTTATCACTTTCATCTCGAAGTGGTGGATTCATTTTGAATCTACCATGTTCTTGTAAATCTTTGTCAGAGAGAACAAGATAATGAGGACCAGTTTCACAAGTAATGTTCACACCATCTTTTTTAGCTTGTCTTATAAGTTCAACACTTTCTTTAGTGGAAATATGACAAACATGATAAGCACAACCAGTTTTCTTTGCAAGCTCAATATCGCGCTCAATCTGTTGCCATTCACTTTCAGAACAAATACCCCTATGGCCATGCTCCTCAGCATATTTGCCTTTATGTATATAACCACCATGAAGCAAATCATTTACTTCACAATGTGCTACAATCATTTTATTGTTTTCTTTTGCAATTTTCATTGCATTAAACATTATTTCATCACTTTGCACACCACGGCCATCATCGGAATATGCAATACACATATCTTTCATATCTATTAAATCAGAAAGTTTTTCTCCCGTCTGACCAACAGTAATTGATGCATAAGGATAAACATTGATTACGGCATCTTTTTTAATAATGTCAATTTGTTCTTGCAAGTGTGGAACCGAATCAGGAACAGGATTCAGGTTAGGCATTGAACAAACTGATGTATACCCACCTCTTGCACTAGCCATAGTACCCGACTTAATTGTTTCTTTATAAGAAAAACCCGGTTCACGCAGATGCACATGCACATCTGTAAAACCGGGAAATACATAATAATCTTCAAAATTATACACAACATCAGCACAATTAGGCGCTAATGAGTCAGAAATTTCGGCAATAATTCCTTGGTTAATCAAAATGTCTTTTTTAGTAAGTTGTGAATCATAATAAACTGTTGCATTTTTAATTAACTGTTTCATTTTATCACCTATTGAAACCAAAATTCCGTCTTCTAAAATAATAACATATTTATATGTTGTATGTCAACAAATTCAAAGCACAATATATGTAAAAAAGTGGAGTATTTCTACCCCACTTTTTGTAAGATTTAATAGTTTTCTGCTCTTTCCATAAAATATGCCTGTGGATGAGCACATACAGGACAAATTTCAGGTGCTTTTTTGCCAATATGAATATGACCACAGTTTGAGCAAATCCAAACAATATCATTATCCTTTGAGAATACTACGCCACCATCAATGTTAGCAAGTAACTTTTTATATCTTTCTTCGTGTTCTTTTTCAATTTTTGCAACCATTTCAAAAAGTGCTGCAATATGGTCAAAGCCTTCTTCTTTTGCCACTTTAGCAAATTCAGCGTACATTTCTGTCCATTCATAGTTTTCGCCTTCAGCAGCATCTTTAAGATTTTCAACAGTTGTTGGAATACCACCGTCATGAAGAAGTTTGAACCAGATTTTTGCGTGCTCTTTTTCATTATTAGCTGTCTCTTCAAAAATCTGTGCTATCTGAACATATCCATCTTTTTTAGCTTTTGATGCATAATATGTGTACTTGTTTCTTGCCTGAGACTCACCTGCAAAGGCAGTCATAAGATTAGCTTCCGTTCTTGAACCTTTAAGTTCCATTAAAATCACTCCTTATAATTTATATTATTATTCTACCATATTTTTCAAAAAATACAACAACAAGTAGAAAAAAATTTTTGAATGTGTTATAATACACTTGAGGTGTAAAAATATGGGAAGATTAACAGTTGAACCAATCGGTTACATAAAAAATGACTACAAAGAAAAATTTGGTATTCCAAGACAAAGCGGTTTATCTGAAAGTGTTATTTCAAAAATAGTTTTTGAAAACGATTACAAAGAACGTAAGTTTTTTAAGAGTATTGAAGAATTTACACACATCTGGATATTATGGTACTTTTCAGATGTAAACAAAAATGAAATCAGTCCTACTGTAAGGCCGCCAAAACTTGGCGGAAACAAACGCGTTGGTGTATTTGCTAGTCGTTCACCATACAGACCTAACAGAATAGGAATGTCTTGTGTAAAGGTTGTTAAAGTTGATTTTAACTATAAAGAAGGCGTATTACTCTATGTTTCCGGCGCCGATTTGATGGATGGTACGCCAATTATTGATATAAAGCCATATTTACCATATACGGATAGCAGACCAGACGCGTCAAATGGATATGCATTAGATGATATAAATGGTTTACTTGATATAAAATGCAGTGATGAAATTCTAAGCAGAATCCCATTTGATTTAGTAGACGGTTTGCTTGAAACATTAAAACACGACCCTCGCCCATCATATCAAAATGACAGCGAAAGAATTTACGGTATGAGTTTTGCTGATATGCAAGTAAAATTTAAGGTTAATGGTAACGAACTTGAAATAGTTGATATTACACAACAATAGCCACGCAATAAAATGCGTGGCTATACTTATAAATTTATTTTTCTATCTTTGAAATAAAACTCTTTATCGTGGTCGTTAATCTCACGTAACACTCTACATGGATTACCAACCGCAACTACATTTGCAGGAATATCTTTTGTAACTACACTACCTGCACCAATAACAGTATTATCACCGATTGTTACACCTGGTAATACAATGACGCCTGCACCAAGCCAACAGTTTTTGCCAATATGCACAGGCATATTATACTGATATGCTTGTGGGCGTAATTCAGGCAAAATCGGATGTCCTGCAGTTGCAATTACAACATTTGGTCCAAGCATTGTATAATCACCAATATAAATATGAGTATCGTCAACGAGAGTTAAATTAAAATTAGCGTAAACGCCTTTACCAAAATGCACATGCTTTCCTGCCCAGTTTGCGTGAAGTGGTGGCTCAATATAACAATCTCCTCCTATTTCTGCAAACATATTTTTAAGCATTTTAGTTCTTTTATTAAGTTCTAATGGCCTTGTTGCATTAAATTCATATAATTTATCAAGATATGTAAGTTGTTCGTTAAACAAATCTTCATCCATTGAAAGATATAAATCTCCGCTATGCATTTTTTCACGAATATCCATAATTAACTCCTTATTTAATACTAAAGTTTTCGCAATCAATCATTTTCTTGAATTTGCGATGTGTTTTATCACGAGGTTCAACATTTACATTTTCTAATGTTATATTTTTTGCATGTCTTGCAAATACTCCGTATGCATTTATGTTTCTAAAACGGTTGCATTCGGGGTACTCTTTTTCTTGTTCAGGAATCTTAAATCTGAAATCTAAATAATCTTTACCATCAGCATAGCATAAATCAAAGTTTTTAAGACTTACATCACAAATCTTTTGGTTTGGTATTCCCATAATCATAATTGGTATTTCAATATTTTCTGCTTTAATGTTTTTAACAGAAATATTGGTGATTTCTCCCCTACCATCAAGTTCTGGTTTGTTGTCACCATTACGATTACAAAGACGAATAAATAACGGACACGCCATTGAATTCATTTCAATATTTGAAATATTTACATTATTAACTTTTGCACCATCACAGGATTCTATTGATATTCCACTGACACCCGCAGGGTAAATATCAGTAAGAAAAAACTTACAATTTTCAACTGTTACATCACTTATGTCTAATGAAGTTTCTGTACCGATTTTGAATGCGTTTGTGCATGAAACTACTTCACAATCGTGAATATAAATATTGCTCATCCCTTTTTTAGAAGAAACATCGAGATTATTTTTAATTTTAAGTCCGTCATCGCCTGATGTAGCAATACCCATATTATTTTTAAGTACAATTCCGTCATCAGCAGTTGAAATAAAACAATTTTTAATAACCACATTAGATGAGCCACAAATATCAATGCCATCAGTATTCGCAATATGACGATTATTGTTTATAACAACATTTGTAACACTAACATCGTTTGAAGAGTTAACATTAACTGTCCACATTGCAGAGTTTTCAAGTATAAGGTTATATAATTTAACTTTGTTACAATTTTTGAAATATAACAAATACCCATACTTACTTTTATGTGGAAAACGAATTCGTTTTCTGTATTCTTGACGCAAATCCCATACATCAAGCGTTTTAGAAAAAGGTTCAGTTTTTGGCGGTAAATGTGGTGCTAATGAAAAGAAGTTACCCTCACCATAGATTTTGCCAGGACCAACAACACCTATATTTTCACAATTATCCGCATAAATCAATGCGTTATCTGTGTAATCATCAGTATTATGTGATGCGACTATTGAAGAATTCTTTGTAACATACAAAACCACATTACTTTTAAGATAAATAGTACCACTTGTATAAGTGCCACCATCAACTACTACAATTCCACCACCATTATTACTACAATGTTCAATTGAGTCATTAATATATATTGCATTATTAACTGTTGTATCATTGGGTTTTGCACCAAAATCACGCACAAATGTAGCATTATCTAACGGCAAGTGCAAATTTTTATTTATATATTTTGAAAACGGTATTTCTTCATAAAAATCCCCGTCATAAATTTCTGAAAAAATTTCACCATTATAGATTTTGAAATCTTTTTGCAGTTGAGGCAAAAAAGAACCAATATGATTTATAATTCGTGACAAACATATCACCTCTAAAATATTTTAACATAATAAAAAATAAAATTAAAGGTTTAATCAAGTATTTTTTACACTTTAATTCATATTCTATTATGAAGTATTATTTTGAGGTGATTTTATGTGCGGTATTGCAGGAGAAGTCTCTTTCACAAACTCTTTAATTAAGAACAAAGATTCATTTTTAAGAATGCAAAAAGTTTTAGAACCACGCGGTCCAGACCAGAATGGAATATTTATAAAAGACAAGGTTGCACTTATTCATTCGCGTTTGTGTGTAATTGATATTGAAAACGGATTACAACCTATGACTGCTAAATACGGTGAAAACGAATACACACTAGTATATAATGGCGAACTATATAATACTGATGAAGTACGAGATGAACTAAAGTTGTACGGACATAAGTTTTTAGGACATTCTGATACAGAAGTAATACTAAAAGCATTTATAGAGTGGGAAGACGAATGTGTGAATAAGTTTAACGGTATTTTTGCTTTTGCTGTCTGGGACAATAAAGAACAAAGGCTATTTTTTGCTCGCGACAGAATTGGTGTTAAACCTTTGTTCTATACAATAGTAAACAACTCCTTTATATTCGGCTCAGAAATAAAAGCGTTACTTGCACATAAGTTAGTAGAACCAGTTATTGACGAAAACTCATTGGCTGAAATTATGTTTATAGGTCCCGGTAGAACTCCTGGTTGTGGGGTTTTCAAAGGTATAAATGAAATCAAGCCCGCTAGTTGCGGTTATTATAATAAAAGTGGAATTAAAATAAGAAAATACTGGACACTAAAAGATCGTGAACATACAGACACTTTCCAGCAAACAGTCGATAAAGTTCGCGAACTCGTAAAAGATTCAATTACACGACAACTGGTATCAGATGTTCCTGTAGGTACTTTTTTGTCAGGTGGACTAGATTCAAGTATAATCTCCTCAATGGCAAATTCATATTTCAAAGAAAAAGGTCAAAAACTTATGACTTTTTCAGTGACTTATGAAAATAATGAAAAGTATTTCAAATCAAGCAAATTTCAGCCAAACAGCGACACTAAGTACATTAAGAAAATGGTTGATTATCTTGGTTGTGAACACCATTTAATTACTCTTAACAACAAAGACCTTGCAAACGCCTTGTATATGGCAGTTGACGCACGAGATTTACCGGGAATGAGTGATGTAGACTCATCACTACTATTATTCTGCAAAGAGATAAAAAAACATTGCACGGTTGCATTATCAGGTGAATGTGCTGATGAGATTTTTGGTGGATATCCTTGGTACCGTGATAAAGAAATACGTGCTATAAACGGTTTCCCTTGGGCGCAGTCAACACAGTACAGAAAATCATTTATAAAAGATGCTGTCAAATTACCTTATGCAGAAGATTATGTATACTCAAGATATAAAGATACACTAATTAACACTTCAAAAATTGATACCCTTTCCCCTCTTGAATCACGAATGAAAGAGATGATGAAGCTAAACTTAGATTGGTTTATGCAGACTCTACTTGACCGAAAAGACAGAATGAGTATGTACAATGCACTTGAAGTACGAGTTCCTTTCTGTGATTACAGAATTGCAGAATACTTGTATTCTGTGCCATGGGAATATAAAGACTATAACTCTTATGAAAAAGGGCTTTTAAGAAAAGCAGTTGAAGGTATTTTGCCAGAAGAAGTATTATGGAGAAAGAAAAGCCCGTATCCCAAAACACATAATCCTGAATACTTAGCAATTGTTTCAAAAAAATTACAAGAAATTATTGAAAATAGCAACTCACCTGTGTTATCATTTATAAAAAAATCGGAGTTGGAAAAACTATTAAATAGTAATAACCCTCAACCTTGGTATGGTCAGTTAATGACAACTCCACAAACAATAGCTTATTTTATACAAATAAACTATTGGCTTGAAAAGTATAAAATTATCATAAAATAAAGGATGAATAAAATGAAAAATGGTGATTTGAAAAAAGTAGCACTTGTTGGTACAGGTTTTGTTGGTATGAGTTTTGCTTATGCACTTCTTAACAGTGGTGAATGTGACCAACTTGTGTTAATTGATGTTAACAAAGTAAAAGCGCACGGTGAGGCAATGGACCTTAACCACGGACTTCCCTTTGCAAAAAGAAACATGTTGATTTATGATGGTGAATACAGCGATTGTCATGATGCTGATATTGTTGTTATTGCAGCTGGTGTTGCACAAAAAGAAGGCGAAGGCAGAATAGCGCTTCTCAAGCGAAATCTTGAAGTATTCAAGTCAATCATTGACCCTATTGTAAAGAGTGGATTTGACGGTATTTTCCTTGTAGCAACAAATCCAGTTGATATTATGACAAAAATTACCCTTGAATTATCAGGATTTGACCCATCCCGTGTTATTGGTAGCGGTACAACACTTGACACAGCCCGACTTCGTTCACTACTTGGTGATTATTTCTCAATTGACCCAAGAAATGTTCATGCATATGTTATTGGTGAGCATGGTGATAGTGAAATTGTACCTTGGTCACAGGCATATGTAACAACTAAAAAAATCTATGATATTGTTGATTCTTCTAACGGGAAATTTAAGTTTGAAGATTTATATCAAATTGGTAAAAATGTTACCGGTGCCGCCCAAGAAATTATAAAGGCAAAATCTGCAACATATTACGGTATTGGTATGGCACTTGTCAGAATTGTTAGGGCAATTTTTGGCGATGAAAAGAGTGCTTTAACTGTTTCTGTAATGCTTGATGGTCAATATGGAATTGAAGGTGTTTACGCTGGATTACCCGCAATTATTGGCAGAAACGGCGTTGAAGATATTATTGTACTGGACTTGAAAGAAAATGAAAGAACAGCATTTATTGAGTCTTGCAACTTCTTAAAACAAACTGCAAATGAAATTGGATTTTAACATTAAAAAACCGCACTTTATAGTGCGGTTAATTTTTTACATTTTTTCATATTTACTTATTCTGTCACGTATTTCGTCTTTGAAAATAAATCTGTAACCATTTGTTTCTAGCAAACTATTATTTGTCATTAATTCGCCAAGTCCTCTGATTTTTGCGTGTAATGGCTCATCAACAAGACTACATCTAATATCTAATTCATTTTCAATTCTATTTGCCATATCGAATATAAGACCACCGCCACCACAAAGTAAAATTCCATGGTCAGCAGCATCGGCTAAAAGTTCAGGAAGTATTTCAGAAATGCCTGAATGAATATCTTTTACAAGCATATTGATTTGCTCATCAACATAAGGAAAAACCTCGTTAGATGTTATTTCAAAAGAAATGGGCATTTCATCAAGATTACTCTTACCCGACACCATTAATGCAGTTTCACATTCGCGTTTAAGTGCAGACGAAATTTTATATTTAATTTCTCTTGCAGTATGAGGACCGATTACAATATCACGGTCGCG
The DNA here is from genome assembly GCA_937895645.1 of uncultured Clostridia bacterium. GTDB lineage: Bacteria > Bacillota > Clostridia > Oscillospirales > Acutalibacteraceae > Fimenecus. The sequence continues at coordinate 13,385 of CALBKQ010000034.1, read as the reverse complement.
TTTAAGATGTTTAATAATCGCTTTATCAATTTCATCACTACCTCGCCTTATTGTGCCGCTGGCAGCAATACTGCCCATTGATACAATTGCATATTCTGTAACATTATGGCCTATATCAATTACCATTCTTCCACCAATTTTGTCAGTTGCTACACCTGAACCAAAAGCAGAAGCAAGGATTCCTTCAACCATACATACTCTACCAGCACCGGCAAGAGTAACTACATCAAGATAAGTCTTCTTTTCTAAGGCAGATATATCGGACAAAAGTGAAATAATAACATTAGGTTTGTAAATACGATTACCACAAACTCGTTGCAAGTAGTAACGCAACATTCTTTCAGCAAGAACAAAGTCAGAAATAACACCATTACGAATTACTTTAACAACTTTAATATCGTCAACTGTTCTGCCATAAACAGAATCTGCAGCCTTGCCAAACGCAATAGGTTTGCCCGTCTCTGTTTCAACTGCAACAATAGATGGCTCATCAACAACTATACCTTTACCCTCAGCATAGATTTTAAGAGAAGAAGAACCAAAATCAATACCAATTTTCATGCCTTTCACTTTTGTCACCTCCAATATAGAATTGTTTTTATTATTTTTTCTTAAATTGTTGTTTAAGTCTTAAATCTTTTGAAAGAATTGTTTTACGAAGGCGAATACTTATAGGAGTAACTTCCATCAGTTCATCATCTTTTATGAATTCCATTGACTGCTCAAGACTTAATACTGTATGCGGTACAAGACGCAAAGCATCATCAGAACCTGAAGCACGAGTATTTGTAAGGTGTTTTGTCTTACAGATATTGCAAGTCAAATCTTCATTTTTTGCACATTCGCCAACAATCATACCCTCATATACGGGAACACCTGGACCTATAAATAGCCTACCTCTGTCCTGAGTATTAAAGAGACCATATGCTGTACTCTCACCTGTTTCATGAGCAACAATAGAACCTCTTTCACGGGTTTCAATTTCACCTTTGTATTCTTCATACCCTGCAAAAAGATTATTCATAATACCATTACCGTTTGTATCAGTCATAAACTCTGAACGATAACCGATAAGTCCACGGGCAGGTATTTTGAATTCAAGATGAGTAGCACCACCATCGCGAGCACCCATATTTTCAAGTTCACCGCGACGCGCACCAATTTTCATCATAACTGCACCAACATATTCTTCAGGCACTTCGACAATAAGCAATTCCATTGGCTCTAAAAGTTTACCATTTTCAACTTTAGTAATAACTTTTGGACGAGATACCTGAAATTCATATCCTTGACGACGCATTGTTTCAATGAGGATTGAAAGATGCAACTCACCACGACCTGAAACTTTGAAAGTATCTGTTGATTCTGTTTCTTCAACACGCATACTTACGTTTGTTTCAACCTCTTTGAAAAGACGGTCACGAAGATTACGTGAAGTAACAAACTTACCTTCTTTACCTGCAAACGGACTGTCATTAACAATAAAGTTCATTGAAAGAGTTGGCTCATCAATTTTAATAAATGGCAAAGGTTCAACGCAATCAGGCGAACAGATTGTTTCGCCAATATTCATGTCTGTTATACCTGAGATACAAATAATATCACCAATTGCGGCAGATTCAACTTCAACTCGACGAAGACCCTCAAACTGATATAAACGGGAAATACGCACATTCTCTTGTGACCCGTCGGTTTTACAAAGAGTTACCATATCATTACGGTTAATTCTGCCACGCTCAACACGGCCTACACCGATTCTACCAATATAGTCGTCATAGTCAAGGCTTGAAAACAAAATCTGCAATGGAGCATCAATATCACCAACAGGTGCTTCAATATTTTCAATAATTGCGTCGAAAAGTGGTCGCATATCACCCTCACGGACACTTGAATCTAGTGAAGAATAACCGTCTCTTGCAGAAGCATAAACAACAGGGAACTCAATCTGTTCGTCACTAGCCCCCAACTCGATAAACAAATCAAGAACTTCGTCAATAACTTCTTCAGGGCGGGTGCCAGGTCTATCAATTTTATTTACAACAACAATAACTTTTTTGTTAAGACCTAACGCTTTTTTTAGAACAAATCTTGTTTGTGGCATACAGCCCTCAAAAGCATCAACAAGCAAAAGAACACCATCAACCATTGTAAGAATTCGTTCAACTTCACCACCAAAATCAGCGTGTCCCGGAGTATCAACTATGTTAATTTTAATATCTTTATAATGAACAGAAGTATTTTTTGAAAGAATTGTGATACCACGCTCTCTTTCAAGGTCATTTGAGTCCATAACTCTGTCTTGTACGACTTCATTGCTTCTAAAAATACCGCTTTGTTTCAATAACTCGTCAACAAGTGTTGTCTTACCGTGGTCAACGTGAGCAATAATTGCAATATTTCTTATGTCTTCTCTTCTTTTCAAGAAATTCACCTACATTTTCAATTTCGTCTATATATTTTACCACTATATAGTTTTTTGTGCAAGGTTAAAATAAACTAAATTAGTTTTTATATACTTTACAAATTAGTAAAAATAAGATAAAATTTATATAAATTATTCGGGGTGATATTTTATGAATAACTTCGTTAATATTAAGGTTATTTCTTCTCTTGAAAAGCTTTATCATGGTGACAAAGTACCTACAAATACTTTGTCTTATTTTTCTATGCTTAAAAACGAGAAAAAGTCTTTTCAGATAGCTTTTGAAAGTGAAAAAGATTTTGATGCAGAAATCGTAATAGAATCTAATTTTAACGATACTCGCATTTATAGTGTTGAGCATATCAAATCTAATTTTCCAATGAATAAATCAGGTACTGACGATTATTTTCGTTTCAGCGAAGATGGTTACTATCCTGATTTGCTTTTACCTATTGAAAATAATATTCAAATTAATAAAGGTATTACTATATATTGGGTAGAAATCAATGCAGATTCAGATACTGTTGGTAAAAACACATTGAAAATTGAGTTGAAAAACAGCGAAGATATTATTGCTGAAACTTCGCTTGAAATAGAAGTTATAAATTGTGAACTTGATTTTAATGATTTTGTTTATACTAACTGGTTTCATACTGACTGTCTTATGTCCCACTACGGATTCGATGCTTTTTCTGATGAATATTGGCGTATAACTGAAAACTTTTTGAAAACAGCAAACGAATATGGAATGAATTGTGTATTAACACCAATTTTCACTCCCCCGCTTGATACTGAAATCGGTAAAGAGAGACCGACAGTTCAATTAGTTGATGTATTTCTTAATAACGGTGTTTATTCATTTAATTTTGATAAGTTAACAAAATGGATTGAAATGTCAAAACGTTGTGGCATAACACATTTTGAAATGGCTCATTTCTTTACGCAATGGGGTGCTTATCACGCACCAAAGATTATGGCAACTGTTGACGGTGAATATAAAAAGATTTTTGGATGGGAAACAAAAGCATCTTCAAAAGAATACAAAAAATTCTTGACTGATTTTTCAGTTGAATTCAAAAAATATCTTGAAAGTAAAAATCTTAAAGATAAAGTTTTGATTCATGTCAGCGATGAACCTAATTTTGCTATGCTCAGGTCTTATGCAAAGGCATCAAAACTTATTCATAAGCTTTACAAAGATTATAAAATAGTTGATGCTTTATCAGATGTATGGTTCTATAAACTCGGTATTGTATCAAACCCAATTCCGTCAAATGACCATATACATAATTTTATTGGCAAAGGCAAGAATTTTTGGACTTATTATTGTAGCGCACAGAACAAAAAAAATGTTGCAAACAGATTTTTTTGTAACGAGTCACTCCGTACTCGTGTGATAGGATATCAGATGTTCAAATTTGACATTAAAGGCTTTTTACATTGGGGTTACAACTTCTATTATACTCAACTTTCAAAAGCTGTTATAGACCCATATAAAGTTAGTGATGCAGGTGGCAAATTCCCATCAGGTGACAGTTATATTGTATATCCTGGAAAAAATGGTACTGCTTATCACTCAATAAGATTGAAAGTATTTTTTGACGCTTTACAGGATATGGCTGCACTAAATGCACTTGAAAAGTTGACTAATAAAACAGAATGTCTTAAAATAATAGAGGAAAACGGAATACATTCTATTACTTTTTCTGATTATCCACATGAGTATGATTGGTTACTTGGTACAAGAGAAAAAGTTAATGCAAAAATAAAAGAAATAATTAATGGAGATTAACAATGAGGAAATTTTTTAAGACAATAAAAAATTTCATAAAAGAAACTGACAAGATATTGCTTTTATTATGTACACTTGCATCAGCCTATGGTTGTATAAGTGTGTTAAGTGCTACACTCTGGACTGTTGGTGAAGGCGAAAAATTTTCCCGTGACTTTTTAGTTATGTGTGCTGCTTGTGTTGTAGGCATTGTAGTTGCACTTATAATTTCACTTATCGACTATGAGTTCATAATGAAAATGGCACCATTTATAGGACTATTCTGCATTGGAATAATGCTTTTACTCTTTGCAGTTGGTGTTGGCCCTATTGAGCGTCCTGACGCTAAAACATGGCTTAAATTCGGCTCTGTTTTCTTTCAACCGTCGGAGCTTGTAAAAATAGGTTATATTATAACTTTTGGTGTTCATCTTGAAAAGTTAAAAGGTAATATAAATCACCCATTATCAATTTTACAGTTGGGCGTTCACGCAATGGTTCCAATTTTACTTGTTATGAAATCCGGTGATATGGGGTCAGCACTCGTATTCATTATTATCACCATTGCTATGCTTTTTGTGGCAGGACTTCATTGGGGTTATTTTTTAGGCGGTGGACTTTTAGTAGTTGCAGCGTTACCACTTGCTTGGGTTTTTGTGCTTGATAACATTCAGAAAGAACGTTTTTTAGCACTTGCCTACCCTGACCTTTATACCGATGTTATTTATCAGCAAGAACGCGGAATGGCTGCACTTGGTGGTGGCGGTATTACAGGTCAAGGTTTGTTCCAAGGAAGACTTACACAAACACCTGATGCAATTCCAGAAGCAGAAAACGATATGATTTTCACCGTTATTGGTGAAGAATTAGGTCTTGTTGGTACTGTACTTGCACTGCTCTTGCTTACATTCATTGTTATTAGAATTGTAAGAACAGGCAGACACGATAACATTGGCAACACAAAGGTTATGTGCTATGGTGTTGCAGCAATGATTGCAGGACAAGTTATTATCAATGTTGGCATGTGCTTAATGCTTTTACCTGTTATTGGTATTACTCTACCATTCTTCAGTGCAGGCGGTTCTTCAAACCTTTGTATTTATTTTTCAATCGGTTTGATTTTAAGTTTTTACAGATATAACCAACAGCGAGATTTAATACATGTAAGCCAACAAAATATTTACAATCCATTTTCGGAGATATAAAATTAAGAGGTCGCAACCGCGACCTCTTAATTTTATACCTTTTTAACAGCACCCATATTTGCCATAATCTTTTTGGTTCCTACTTTTTCAAAGGCAATTTCCATAAGTGTATCATTACCCATTGGTTTAAGTGAAACAATCATCCCCTTACCAAATACGCGGTGTGTCACCTGCTCACCAACCATAAATGTGTCAGTTGATTTCTTTGATTGATTACCAAAACCTATACCAAATCCACTTGTATTAGGTTTAGCGTTAATTTCAACAGATTTATGCTGAATTGGTTTCTTTGGTTTTACCAAAGTTTCACAACATTCATCAGGTAACTCCTTCAAAAATCTTGACGGTAAGTTATATTTTGTTGAACCAAAAATCATTCTTGAACGGGTATTAAGCAAATAGAGTTTTTGCTTTGCACGGGTAATGCCAACATAAGCCAAACGTCTTTCTTCTTCAATTTCTGTAGGGTCATATATTGATTGCATACCAGGGAAAACTCCCTCTTCCATACCGGGAATGAAAACTACTGGGAATTCAAGACCTTTTGACGCATGAAGTGTCATAAGTACAACTGTATCAGCATCTGCATTATAATTATCAATATCTGTCATCAGCGCAACTTCTTCAAGAAAATCAGAAAGTTCAGCGTCAGGGTTTTCATCTTTATATCTAATTAAGTTGTTGTTTAGCTCATCTAAGTTTTGTAATCTTTCTTCGCCTTTTTCTTTATCTGCCATTATCATTGCTTTATAGCCTGTTTCGTCAAGTAAAGAAATGAATATTGATGACATTGACTCTCGGGTAAGTAGGTCTGCAAAACTTTCAATCATCTGTGTAAAAGAAATAAGTTTATCAGAACCACGCTTTAACTTTTCATATTCATTTGATGTTTTGAATACTTCAAAAAGACTTATTCCAAGTGCATCTGCAATCTCTTTTGCATTTGCAATAGTTGTAGCACCAATACCACGCTTTGGAACATTGATAATTCGTTCGAGGCGGACACTGTCATCATGATTTGCAATAACAGACAAATATGCCAGCGCGTCTTTAATTTCCATACGGTCATAGAACTTGTGACCACCAATAATTCTATATGGAATACCACTACGAACTAATGCTCTTTCAACAGAGTTTGACATTGAGTTCATTCTATAAAGCACTGCAAAATCACTGAACTTGCCTGTTGAACCCATTTGTTTCATAATCTCGTCAGCAATATATTTGCCCTCACCATACTCATCATCAAGAGTATTTATAATGATTTTATCACCCTCACCGTTTGATGTCCAAAGGTTTTTACCTTTGCGTTGTTCGTTGTGTGAAATAACCGCATTTGCACCGTCAAGAATATTCTGCGTTGAACGGTAATTCTGTTCAAGCCTTATTGTTTGTGCATTTCTGAAATTCTTTTCAAAACTTAAAATATTTTCAATAGTTGCACCGCGGAACTTATAAATACTCTGGTCATCATCACCAACAACACAAATATTATTATAACCCTCTGACAAGAGTTTTGTTAGTACAAATTGTGCATGGTTAGTATCCTGATACTCGTCAACAAGCACATACTTAAACTTATTCTGATAATATTCTCTTACATCGTCATTTTCTTGCAAAAGTTTAACCGTATAGAAAATAATATCGTCAAAATCCATAGCGTCTGCATTTTTTAGTAATTTCTGATACTTTGCATAACACTCACCAATCTGTTTTTCACGATAATTACCACTACCAAGATTTATAAATTCTTCAGGTGGCACAAGCATATCCTTTGCACGACTGATTTCTGCAAGAATTGATTTATGTGGCAAAAACTTATCATCAATGTTAAGAAGACGCTGACAATCCTTCATAATTCGTTTACTGTCATCAGTATCATAGATTGTAAAGTGTTTTGAAAAGCCTAATAATTCGGCATTTCTACGCAAAATACGGACACATATTGAATGGAATGTACCTGCCCATATATCGTTTGCACTTTCTCCTATTCTTAATACAAGACGCTCTTTTAACTCATTTGCTGCTTTATTGGTGAATGTGAAAGCAAGAATTTCCCAAGGCATTGGTGCATCAACTGATAACACGCGCTTAATATCTTCATAAACTGAACTGTCACCATTATAGTAAGCATTCATAAGGTTTAATGTGTTTTCACCAACTCTTGCATTAACCTCATTTGAGCCGAAAGCAGAACCAAATTTCATTAAATTTGCAATTCTATTTACAAGCACAGTTGTTTTACCACTACCCGCACCTGCAAGAATTAAAAGCGGTCCGTCAACTGATAAGACCGCTTTTAACTGCATATTATTCATTCTGTTAAACTCTTTTTTAATAATATTATCTCTTAACTCACAGATTTGTGAATACATTACTTTTTCTCCTAATCAAAAATACTGTTTCCTTTGCAATCAATACCAACAATTAGCGGAAACTTATCAAAAACAAGTTTCTTTACTGACTCACAACCTAAATCATCAAAAGCGATTACTTCACAGGATTTTATGTGTTTTGAAGCAAGAGCTCCTGCCCCACCTGTAGCGCAAAAATAAACTGCTTTATTTCGTTTAATTGCGTCAATTACTTCGTTTGAGCGTGGGCCTTTACCAATCATACCTTTTAACCCATAGTCTAAAAATTCAGGTGCAAATTTATCCATACGGCTTGATGTTGTGGGGCCACAACTACCAATTGCAAGACCTTCAGGTGTAGGTGTTGGACCAGCATAATAGATTAAAGCATTATTCAAATCAAATGGTAACTTCTCACCATTATCAAGCATTGATTTAATTCTTTTATGAGCTGCATCACGAGCAGTATATACTACACCTGACAAGTAAACACGGTCACCTGCTTTAATTTTTTCTGCATATTCAATTAACTGTGCTGAATCAAATGAATATTCGGCCATAATTAACCTTCTTTTACCTCGTCATCAAAATCAAGATGTTCACTATATGAAATTACTGTAAAGTTAGTGTCATCATTATCAAAATCAAAGTTTTGCTCTTCAATACCTGTTAAGTCAGTATGAAGATTAAGAAGTGTTGATGCAGATGTATTAAGTTTTGTACCAAGTGCATAAACATCTTTATGTAACTGTTCAAGAGATGAGTTAAACTTCTTTGAAATAGCGTCAACATCTTTAAGAAGTTGCTCAATTTCGTTTGCTTCACGCTTAACATCCTGCGACGCAATAGCACCAATATCTTTAGCCTTTGCTTTTGCGCTGTCAACAAGGTCATCAGAATAACGACGAGCATCAATATATGCTGCACCAATCTGTTTTTCAGCACGACGAAGTTTCTCGCTCTTTTCGTCATATTCTGCAATTTTTTCACTATATTTCTTGTTTTCTGCAAGAGTAAGTTCAAGTTTTACAGTTAAATCTGAAACTTCTTTTTCTTTTTCATTAAGTTTATCATTAACCTGCAAAAGATTGTCAAGTTTGATTTCAAGTTCATCAATCTTGCGTTTTAATTCAAGACTTTCTTCACGCTTTGCATCAAGCGAAGCCTTAACATCAGCAGTTTCTGTTTGCAACTGCTCAACATAAGCCAGAACATCAGATTTTTTGAACCCACCAAACAATGCGGTTTTCATTACAGTAAATTCTTTACTCATAGTTTTATACCTCTTACGTAAGATATCAATTTATTTTAACAGATTTTTTCAAACAAAACAACACTTATTGCAAATTTTATCGAATATTACAAAAAGGAATAGACAATTATTGAAAATAGTTGTAAAATAACATTATTGGAGGAATGCTTTATGAAAAAAAATACTAAAAAAGTTTTGAAAACAGCAGGAATTGTCGGTGCATCAGCAGCTGCAACTTATTTTCTAATCGGCAATTTCTTCTATTATGTAACACTTACTAAAAAAGGCCTTGAAAATCCTTTTGTGGCAAGAATAGCAAGTGGCTCTAAAAAGGGCGATGAAGAAAAAGAACGCCTTGATGCTATTAAAGAAGTCGGCAAGGAATGGTTTGACAATGTAAATAAAGAAAAGTTGGCAATAAAATCATCAAATTCTGATAAAATTCTTCATGCTGATTTTATTTTTGCTAACAAAGATAGTGATGTTTTTGTAATTGTAATTCACGGTTACACTTCTAACCCACGCGGAATGGGTTTATATGCACAGAAATATCACGAATTAGGTTACAATGTAATTACACCAAGTCTTAACGGTCACGCTGATAGCGAATCAAGTGTTGTAACAATGGGTTGGAAAGACCGACTTGATATTGTTGATTGGGTAAACTTTATTGCTGAAAACTACCCTGAAAGCAAAATTATTCTTCACGGTGAATCAATGGGTTCAGCTACAACAATGATGACAACAGGTGAAAATTTACCTAATAATGTTAAAGCGGCGATTGCAGATTGTGGTTACACTTCAGTTTGGGATATTTTCAGTAATAAGATTACAAACAATTTCAAAATGCACGAATTCCCTACTTTATACTCTGCAAATCTTGTAAATAAAATGTATTCGGGATTCGATTTCAAAGAAGCATCAGCAGTTGAACAGTTGAAAAAATCCAAAACACCAACAATCTTTATTCATGGCGATAAAGATACTTTTGTGCCTTACGAAATGCTTGAAAAAGTTTATGAGGCTTGTGCAAGTGAGAAAGAAAAGGTTACTATTGCGAATTCACCACACGCACGAAACGCATGTGTTGACCCTGAACTTTACTGGAATTCAATTATAAACTTTATTAACAAGTACATATAAAACTAATGCCTACCAAATCAGGTAGGCATTTTTTATATCATAAAATTTTCTTGAGGTATTGTCCTGTATATGATTTTTTGCATTTTGCAACCTCTTCAGGAGTACCACAAGTGACAATTTTACCGCCCTTGTCTCCACCTTCAGGACCTAAATCTATAATATGGTCTGCAGTTTTAACAACGTCAAGATTGTGTTCAATAACAATAACTGTATTGCCACCATCAACAAGTTTTTGTAAAACTTCAATAAGTTTATGCACATCGGCACTGTGAAGTCCTGTGGTAGGCTCATCAAGAATATAAACAGTTTTACCCGTAGAACGTTTAGAAAGCTCTGTAGAGAGTTTTACACGCTGTGCCTCGCCGCCTGAAAGAGTTGTTGCAGATTGACCAAGTTTAACATAGCCAAGACCAACATCATAGAGTGTTTGCAGTTTTCGTTTGATTTTTGGAATACTACTGAAAAACTCAAGTGCTTCCTCAACAGTCATTTCAAGAACATCATAAATACTCTTCCCCTTATATTTTACTTCAAGGGTTTCACGATTATATCTTGCACCTTTACAAACCTCACAAGGCACATAGACGTCAGCTAAGAAATGCATTTCAATTTTAACGATACCATCACCCTGACAAGCCTCACAACGTCCACCTTTTACATTAAATGAAAATCTACCTGAATTATAACCACGAACTTTTGCATCTTGAGTCTGTGCAAAAAGTTCACGGATATCAGTAAACACCCCAGTATAAGTTGCAGGATTTGAACGTGGAGTTCTGCCAATTGGTGATTGGTCAATATCAATAACTTTGTCAAGATATTCAAGGCCTAAAATCTTGTTAAATTTACCTACTGATTTTTTAGCACCGTTAAGTTCATTAGCAAGATTTTTGTATAAAATTTCATTAATGAGTGATGATTTTCCTGAACCTGAAACACCCGTAATACAAGTAAAACACCCAAGTGGAAAATCAACATCAATATTTTTAAGATTATTCTCGGCAGCACCTTTAACTGTAAGAATATTGCCATTACCCTTTCGACGAGTTTTTGGAACTGGAATCTTTCTTTTACCTGAAAGATACATACCAGTTATTGAGTCTTTACAATCGATAATATCGTCAACAGTACCTGCACAAACAACTTCACCACCATGGACACCTGCACCGAGACCTATATCAACAATATAATCTGCCGCACGCATTGTATCTTCATCGTGTTCAACAACAATAAGGGTGTTGCCCAAATCACGAAGTCGTTCTAAAGTACCAAGCAATTTATCGTTATCTCGTTGATGCAAACCAATACTTGGTTCGTCAAGAATATAAACAACACCCATAAGTGAAGAACCAATCTGTGTTGCAAGACGAATACGCTGACTCTCACCACCCGAAAGTGTACCAGACGAGCGTGAAAGTGTAAGATATCCCAAACCAACGCTGTTGAGGAAGCTTAAACGCTCCTTAATCTCCTTGATAATACGCTCACCGATAAGCTTTTCCTGCTCCGATAAATCAAGGCTATCAAAGAATTCAAGAGAGTTTTTCACAGAGAAATCAGTGATTTCGCTGATATTCTTCTCCCCTACCGTCACCGCAAGATATTCGGGGCGGAGTCGTCTGCCATTACATTCGGGACATTCACATTCTATCATAAGTTCCTCAATAACTGCCTTACTATAGTCACTATTGGTATCGCGGTAACGTCTTTCCAGATTTGGTATAATTCCCTCAAATGAGGACATATACCAGCCGCCGCCAAGCGTATTCGGTCTATGAAGCTTGATTTTTGTATCACCCGTACCATAAAGGAATTTATCAAGCTGTGACTTTGTAAGCTCCTTTACAGGCACATCAAGAGGTATATCAAAATGCTTTGAAACAGCCTTATAATACATCATAGCAATAGAAGTTTCATCAAGGCTGTTCCAGCCGCTTGCGCATATAGCGCCCTCAGCTATTGACAAATCCTTATCGGGAACAATGGCTTTTATATCAATCTGACGAAACATACCCAGACCTGTACATTTCGGGCAGGCACCGACGGGATTATTAAATGAAAACATTACAGGTTCCAGGTCGCCAATACTTATATTATGCTCAGGACAGGCAAAATTTCGTGAAAAGAGGATTTCCTCCCCGTCAATAATATCAGCAACAGCAAGCCCCTCAGTAAGCTTGAAAATTGTTTCAAGGCTGTCTGTTATACGTGTTTCAATGCCCTCTTTTATGATTATTCTGTCAACAACAATTTCGATATTGTGCTTTTTGTTCTTATCAAGTTTAATTTCCTCTGAAAGCTCGTAAATTATACCGTCAATACGCACACGAACAAAACCAGATTTCTTAGCAGATTCAAGCTCCTTAACATACTGTCCCTTTCTGTTTCTTGCAATGGGAGCAAGAAGCTGAACCTTTGTTCCCTTAGGCAGTTCCATAATTCTGTCAACCATCTGGTCAATTGTCTGCTGAGCAATCACTCTGTTGCATATGGGACAATGAGGAATACCGATTCTCGCATAGAGCAGTCGCAGATAATCGTAAATCTCCGTAATTGTGCCAACAGTAGAACGGGGATTTTTTGATGTAGTTTTCTGGTCAATCGATATAGCAGGAGAAAGCCCCTCAATGCTGTCAACATCGGGCTTTTCCATTTGACCGAGAAACATACGCGCATATGAAGAAAGGCTCTCAACATAACGTCGCTGACCGTCGGCATATATGGTATCAAAAGCAAGAGAGGATTTTCCCGAGCCCGAAAGTCCCGTCATAACAATAAATTTATCTCTTGGCAGTTCAAGGTCAATATTTTTCAGATTATTCGCCCTTGCACCTTTAATTACGATTTTTTCTATCATATTATTCACCCTTTAATTCACGAATCTTATCTCTAAGGTAAGCCGCATGCTCAAATTCAAGCATCTTCGCCGCATTTTTCATTTCAACCGTCAGCCTGTCAATAAGTGCCTGACGTTCAGCGGCAGACATTTTCTTTTTCTTTGTCTTAGCTTCAATCTTATTTTTAGAGCTGATTTCAATAACATCGCGGATATCCTTAATAACAGTTTTCGGCACAATTCCGTGTTTTTCATTGAACGCAAGCTGTAAAGCACGACGGCGCTCAGTCTCGTTTATAGCGCGCTCCATAGAACCCGTTACTTCGTCAGCATACATAATAACCTGTCCGTTGACATTTCGAGCCGCACGGCCGATTGTCTGAATGAGAGAAGTTTCACTTC
>CALBKQ010000033.1 GCA_937895645.1 uncultured Clostridia bacterium | reverse complement strand
CTTTCCACTTTACGTTTTCAACTTTACACTTAATCATCCCGATAAACTCAAATTTATCAAACTGATTACTCTCCGTTTTCAACTTTAATTTCTCCTATTGTAATTTCATTAAAAAAGTGTTATTATATTTTTTAATGAATGAAAAGGGGGGTATCTTCTTGGCTAAAGAAAAGAAAGTAAAAGAAGTAAACAATCATCCTAATAAAATAGGCTTTAAGGATATTGCGGGTTATACTATTGCCGAATCAGGTAATATGTTTAACCTTACATACATTACAAGCTATCTTAAAATTTTTATGACTGACGTTATTGGTATTGCACCAAAACTTGTTGGTTATATGTTCATTATCACTCGTCTTTGGGACGTAATCAATGACCCACTTTGGGGCGCGGTTGTGTCAAAACGAAAAGCAGGTAAAGATGGTAAATATCGTCAGTATTTGCGTCTTGTTGCAGTACCTCTTGGCATTTCAACAGTAATCTGCTTTATTCCATTTAATGACCCGAATTCAATTTTCTACAATGAAACACTTGCAAGTAAACCAATGCTTTTGTTTGTTCTTGCAATTATTTTGTATTTGGTTTATTGCACAATGTATACTGCTATGAACATTCCGTTTGGCTCGTTGGCATCTGTTATTACTGATGACCCTAAGGGCAGAACAATTCTTTCAACTGCCCGTTCAGTAGGTAGTGGTATCGGTGGTGCAGTTGTTCTTCTTATTGCTCCAATGGTTATTTATGTTGGTACTGGCAGATTTGACGAGCAGACCGGTCAGGAAATTGAGGTTGCAGACGGTACCAGAATGTTTACCTATGCTCTTTTGATGGGCATTTTCTCAATTATTACATACCTTGTTGGTCATAAAATGGTTAAAGAACGCGTACCAGCAGTCGAGGATGAAAATGTTGATTTGAAAGGCGTTTATAAGGGCCTTTTCAAATCAAGACCATTTGTATTACTCACATTGTCAGGTGTGCTTATTAGTGGCCAGCTTCAGTTTGGCTCATTCAACACTTATCTTTACAAAAACTACTTTACAAATACAGGGCTTAGTATTGTGGGTACAATCTGCAATTATCTTCCAATGGTAATTTTGATTTTATTCACACCAAAGCTCTCTGCGAAATACGGTAAAAAAGAGCTTTGCGGTAGAATGTCAATTGTTTCTGCAATAACCTCTGTGTTCCTTTTCCTTACTGCAAATAATCAGGATTTCATTATGTGGATAAATCCTGAACAAGGCATTTACCCTGCATGGCTTTATATGCTTTGCCTTCTTCTTATAGGCTTCGGCTATACTTTTGTCAGCCTTACTTGCTGGGCAGTTGTTATGGACGTTATTGATTATCAGGAATATAAAACTGGTATCCGTAATGAAAGCGCAGTTTATTCTGCTTATACATTCGGACGTCAGTTTGGTCAGGCAGTTGCAGACGCAGGTGGACTTTTCCTTCTTCAATGGGCAAAATATGATAGTCTTACAGCAGGTAACGGTTTTATTGCCGAAAACAATACAAGTAATAAAATTATGTTTATCTGCACAATAATTCCTGCAATTGTTTACACAAGCGTATGGCTTATTTTCAGATTTGGTTATCCACTTACAAAAGAAAAGATGGAACCTATTTACGCAGCACTTCGTGAAAAACACGAAAAAGAAGCTCAGCAACAAACCGGTGCATAATAAAATTAAAAGGAGTAGCAAACGCTACTCCTTATTTTTATACCATTTCTTTTGCAAGTTGTTTGATTTGTTTACGGCTTTCGTCATTAAGTGCAGAATGAATTGTAACTACCGTATTTGCAAAAGTGATTTCTTTGCTGTTTTCAAACATCTTTGTAATCTTGTTTTTAACAACAGGTGCCCAAGTGCCATTTTCTACAATACCAATTTTACGGTTTCTGTAACCTCTTTCAGTTAATTCGTGAATGAAATTTCTCATAAATGGGAAAATGTCACCATTATAGGTGGTAGTTGCAAGAATAATTTTACCGTATCTGAAGGCGTCTTCAACTGCTTCTGCCATATCGCAACGGGCAAGGTCATTAACAACAACTTTCGGGCATCCGTTTGCCGTTAATTCATCTGCCAACAGTTCAACTGCTTTTTTAGTGTTCCCATAAATTGATGTGTAGCATATAAGTGTGCCTTCGCTTTCAACTCCGTAAGAAGACCAAGTGTCATACAAATCAAGATAATATGGCAAATTTTCTTTAAGCACAGGTCCGTGAAGAGGGCAGATAATCTGAATATCAAGGTTAGCAGCTTTTTTGAGTACTGCCTGTACTTGAACACCGTATTTACCGACAATGCCGAAGTAATATCTTCTTGCTTCACAAGCCCAATCCTCATCTATATCTAATGCGCCAAATTTGCCAAAACCATCGGCAGAGAAAAGAATTTTGTCAGTAGCGTCATAAGTCATCATAACTTCTGGCCAATGTACCATTGGTGCTAAACAGAAAGTGAGTTGATGTTTGCCAAGATTTAATGTGTCACCGTCTTTTACAACTATTCTGCGGTCAGCATAATCTGTGCCGAAAAACTTGTTCATCATAACAAATGCACGGTCAGTTGCAACAATTACTGACTCAGGGTAAGCAAGGGCAAACTCGTGAATGTTTGCAGAATGGTCAGGTTCCATGTGTTGCACAATTAAATAATCGGGTGCTTTGTCACCCAAAACTTTTTTAATATTATCAAGCCATTCGTCTTTGAATTTAGCGTCAACGGAATCCATAACTGCAGCTTTTTCGTCAAGAACAATATATGAATTGTATGCCATTCCGTTAGGCACAATGTATTGACCTTCAAACAAGTCAATTTTATGGTCATCTACGCCAATATATTTAACATCATTTGTAATCATAATAAACTCCTTTGCATTGAAAATTCAAATCTATTTTATCATAATTATAAAGAAAAATAAAGAGGATTATTCAGACAAAAAATATAGAGTTCACACAATGTGCGAACTCTATATTTGGTGCTAGAGACGGGACTTGACCGTCTGCTTGCAAATTGCTCGCATACTGACCGCTTGGCGACCCAATTTCTTACGAAATTCGGTACCCGCCAATCGCTTCTCGCTAAAAACGATATACTATATCGTTTTTTGCGCTCGAACCCTCTCGGGCTCAAGCCCCTTTACTAAACAAAAAATATGGAGTCCACACTAAAGTGTAAACTCCATATTTGGTGCGAGAGACGGGACTTGAACCCGTACGGGATTACCACACGCCCCTCAAACGTGCGCGTCTGCCGATTCCGCCACTCTCGCATATCGGTCGTTCTCTCGAACGCAAGAGACATTATAACAAAGGAAATCGACAGTGTCAAGCATTTTTTCATATTTTTTTAATATTTTTATAAAGAATCTTTTTTTCTTTGAAAGCCTTGTTTTGTTGATGGCTTTTTTCTATGCTTTGGTAATCCTTGTGCGATTGTTGGAAAAGAGTTTTCTGTTTCAGCTGTTGGTTGGATTTCATATGTGCCATACTTGTTTACCATTTCATAGGGAGACTCAGGACTGTCAGGCATATAGGTAACGCACTCTTCAAACTGTTTATAATGTGGAAACTTATCTTTTTCATTTTTCATATTATCACCATTTATATTTTCCCATACACAAATGTGAATATACAAAAAAAGACTGACTTAATAAGCCAGTCTTAATTTCATATTAAAGTCAAAACCCATTTGCCAAAAACATAAAAGGCAGGGATAAAAAGTGCAGGTAAAAGATTTCCTACTCTGATTTTTTTGCTAAATGTAATATTAATACCAACACAGAAAATAAGTGCCGAGCCTATGTATGAAAGATACCCTGTCAACTCGTTGTTGATAAAGTTACCGGCAAAATGTGAAATCAGTGTGATTGAACCTTGATAAACAAGAATTGCAAGAGCTGAACACATTGTGCCTACACCATAAGTTGATGCCATAATTGCAACCACAACAAAGTCAAGAATAGCTTTTGCAAGAAGCATTGAGTAATCACCAGTAAGACCATCCTGCATTGAGCCTACAATTGCCATGGCACCCACGCAGATAATAAGTGAAGTGTTTACAAATCCGTCAACGAATTTGTTGTCGTTTTCCGCTTTGAAAAGTTTTTTCAGCTTTTCGCCAAGTCCGTCCATACGCTTTTCAATATTGAGCAGTTCACCAATAAGTCCGCCTATTACCATTGAAAAGATTAAAAGCATTGTACCCTGGGTTTCGATTTTTCCGTCTGCTGTTACTGTAAGCATTCCCTGAAGCGTACCTGTAACGCCTATAAAAATCGTAGAAACACCACAAGCTGCCATAAGTGTTTTGTGGTAACGTTCAGTAATTCCCTTGCCGATTAAAAGCCCTAATCCGCTACCTAAAACTACCAAAACTGTGTTTATAATTGTGCCGAGTCCAAACATTTTTTGTCACTTCCAAAAAAGATTGAATGAATTATAACATTTGCACATTGTTTTTGCAATATTTTACAATTTTATTTGAAAATTTTTCTATTGAATTTTATTTATGATATGGTACAATACATATTATAATGGAGCAGATTGGGGTTTTATTAAACAGTTTGTTCTTATAATGACCATAAAACGAAGGAGAATTAAAATGGACTTTCTCAAAAATTTTGAAATCCTTTACGAGAATTTCTTTGCACTTGACTGGAGAATGCTCGTAATGTGGGCTATCGGTGGTATTCTTATTTTCCTTGCTATTAAAAAGGAAATGGAACCAACACTTCTTTTACCAATGGGCTTTGGTGCAATTCTTGTTAACTTGCCTTTTTCAGGTGCTATTACTCAGATGGCAGAAAATGGTGAACTTGAAATAGGTGCACTTGATGTACTTTTCAAGGCCGGTATTGCAAATGAATTGTTCCCACTTATTCTTTTCATCGGTATCGGTGCGATGATTGACTTCGGTCCGCTTCTTTCAAATCCAAAACTTATGATTTTTGGTGCAGCAGCACAGTTTGGTATTTTCTTTACACTCTGTCTTGCATCAATGTTCTTCCCAATCAACGATGCAGCTTCAATCGCTATTATCGGTGCGGCTGACGGTCCTACATCAATCGTTGTTGCAAACAAACTCAACTCTCAGTATCTTGGTGCAATTATGGTTGCTGCATATTCATATATGGCTCTTGTTCCAATTATTCAGCCACCATTCATTAAACTTTGCACAACTAAAAAAGAGCGTATGATTCGTATGCCTTATTCACAGACAGAGGTTACAAAGCTTACAAGAATTCTTTTCCCAATCATTATTACAATTGTTGCAGGACTTGTAGCACCAGCATCGGTATCTCTTGTTGGCTTCCTTATGTTTGGTAACCTTATCCGTGAGTGTGGTGTGCTTAACTCTCTTTCAGAAACTGCACAGAAAGTACTTGCAAACCTTATTACAATCTTCTTGGGTATTACAATCGCAACAAAGATGCACTATGAATCATTCCTCGCTCCTGACACACTTCTTATCCTTGGACTTGGTCTTGTTGCATTTATCTTTGATACAGTTGGTGGCGTTATGTTTGCAAAACTCCTCAACGTATTCTTACCAAAGGGCAAAAAGATTAACCCAATGATTGGTGCTGCAGGTATTTCAGCATTCCCAATGTCAGGTCGTATTGTTCATAAGATGGGACTCGCAGAAGACCCACAGAACTTCTTGCTTATGCACTCAATCGGCGTAAACGTATCAGGTCAGATTGCATCTGTTATTGCAGGTGGTCTTATCCTCAATTTCTTTATGGGTAAATAAGGAGGGCTAAAAATGTTAGAAAATTTATTTGTAACTTTAATGGCTTTCATGTTTGAGCCAATGAACTTCGTTCTTAATATTAAATACATGGTTATTGGTATGGTTTGTATTATTGTTGTTATGGGTGTGCTTATTCTCATTACAACAGCACTTAACAAGTTTACAAAGAAAAAAGATAAAGACAATAAATAACCTTAAAAACCGTCGAGATTTCTCGGCGGTTTTTCTTTCGCAACCAAAAGTTGCGGGTATGTAAACCAAAGTGTATAGAAAAATATTTTTTAATCATATATCTTAAATGTGTTGACAAAAAATAAAATCTTTTGTTAAAATTTAAGTAGTATTTAACGGAGGTGCATTATGAGAGATTTTATTGAATATATTGAAACTTCCTGTGCAAAGTTACCTGATAATCACATCACATATCTTTATAAAAAACAGATACTTGACGAGATGACAGACCGTGCTAACGAAGTTACTCATTCAGGACTTAAAGATGAAAAAGTACTTGCAGACCTTATGGCTGATGAATACCCTAATCTTGAGGGCAATTACAGTGTTTGGGCAAAGGCTTATAAAAAGAAAAAACTTGCAAAAACAATGCGCGTTATAATGGGTGTTGGTGGAGCTTTGTTTTTTATTTTGATGTTTATTGCATACTTCGCAATCAGCAAGGCAACAGGTGCTTGGAGTAAAACTTGGCTTATTATTGTTGGTGGAATTTTCGCAATGATTATATTTTATACAAGTTTCGGCATTAAACGAATCTGTAAAATGCGCCGTATTTTCCACCCGATTGCAAGATTTCTGATTGCCGGTTGCGTAATGCTTTTCACAGTATTTATGTTCCTTTTCTGGCTTATGATGGTGCCACAACTTGTTGTTTGGCCTATTCTTATGGTGGGTATTATTCTCGCTTTAATTACAGATATTATATTCGCATTCGTAACAAAACAGAAATTCCGTACAGTTACTGCTATGGTATATATGCCAATTATTTTCACAATGCTTTATATTATTCTTGCGGCATATAATATAATCAGCTGGATTACAGGTTGGCCAATTATCCTTTTAGGCCTTGTAGTTGACCTTGTTGCAATTATTGCTATTGCGCTCAGCAACGCAAAATACTTTATGTATAAAAAGGAGGGCGAAGAATAATGGAACGCAGATTAAATGCTGAACTTTGGGATAAAATGCATTATTTATTCCGCGATTTTAATGACCGTATGGTCCACGTAGAGTTAAATTACGATTTTGTTCCTGACATTGAAGCGCTTAAAACCGTTATTATCTGTGCATTTGAAAAAGTGCCTGTACTCCGTTCGAAGTTTATTGATACAAAACTTTCAACCCATTGGGAAGTTAAGCCTTATATAATTGATGATATTCTTACGGTTGCATACCCTGATAATTTAGAAGAAGCAGTTGAAGAATTTCTTACACAGTATATTGCCCCTGATGCAGATAATCAGATGAAAATTGCACTTTTCATCAAAGGCGGAAAAAGTACACTCTGTATTGTGGAAAACCATATGTGTATGGATGGTGGTGACCTTAAATATTTCTTGCAGGCATTCTGTGAAAATTATACAAAGTATGTGCAGGAGGGTATAAGCCCTGTTGAGTTCAGAACAGGTTCTCGTGCATATAATGATGTTTATTCAGGATTTTCAAAAACTGAATCGGGAGTTGCACAACGTCTTTTCAAGAATATTAACGCAAGAGATAAGCATAAATTCCCACTTACCCCGAATAATATCAGCGATAAATCATTTATTGCAAGAAGAAAGTTCAGTGAAGATACACTTACAAAACTCAAACCTGTTGGCAAACAACTTGGTGCAACTGTAAACGAGTTGCTTTTAGCAGCATATTTTTACAGCGTTTATGAGTTAGCAGGTTTCCCTGCAAGTGATAAGGTTATGATTTCAAGTGCTATTGACCTTCGTCGTCATATGGATAGCGTTGCAGATAAAGGTTTTACAAATCATACTTCCTGGATGCAATGCGCAATCCCAGAGCGTGGCCGTGACATTTTTGAAACTATTAAATATGTTGTACGCAGTTCAAACCGTTTCAAAAAAGATAAGTTTATGGGGCTTTACGGACTTCCGCTTCTTAACTTCGGTTACAGCATTCTGCCACATGCGGCAAGTGAAGAAATTATTAAGATTGGTTACTCAAATCCATATATGGCAATGAGTAATATCGGTATTCTTAACGGCCAACAGTTAGCACTTGATGGTCACGAGCCAATAGACGCCTTTATGTCGGGCGCCGTTAAATACAAACCATTCGTGCTTCTTACTGCAACAACATACAAGAATGTTATTACTCTTTCAATGTGTGTTCGCGGTAATGAAGACGATAAAAAGATTGTAAATAATTTCTTTGACCTTATGGAGAAGAATGTTAAAACAATTATCGGAGAATAAAATATTAAACGGGTGTAGTTGACTACATCCGTTTTTTTTCTGTCCTTTTTACCAAATATAATGAATATAATTCGGTAAAGTGGTGCATTGTCAAAGATTTGTCATAGGTGTATAATTATATAGTATATATCTGACGGAAAGTCGGGAGGAATTATAATGAAAGTTTATGAAATTAAAGAAATCCTTGACGCAGAAGTAATCTGTGGCGAAGAATTTATGGACCGTGATGTTTTTACTGCTTGTGGCAGTGATATGATGAGTGACGTTCTCGCTTATGTTAAAGAACAGGCAGTTCTTCTTTCAGGACTTGTTAATCCACAGGTAGTCCGTACTGCTGAAATGATGGATATGCAGTGTATCGTCTTTGTTCGTGGCAAACAGCCTGACCAAGGTATTATTGACCTTGCAAAAGACCGCGATATTGTTCTTATGACAACAAAACAAGCAATGTTTGCATCTTGTGGTATGCTCTATGAAAAAGGTCTTCGAGGAGGAGCAATGAAATGAGCAATTTGAAACTCCACTTCGATGTGCCGGGTGATGATTTTACACGAGCAGGTGAAGCGTCAGGTAAAGTCAAAAAGACCTTAAAGGATTTGGGGTTCAATCCTGAAGTAGTCAGAAAAACTGTAATCGCTCTTTATGAGGCAGAAATCAACCTTGTAATTCACGCAGGTGGCGGTGAAATTGATGTTGAGATTTCACCTGAATGTATTGATATGGTTTTAACTGACCAAGGCCCTGGAATCCCTGATGTTGAAATGGCTATGAAAGAGGGCTACTCAACTGCACCTGATAATGTGCGCTCTTTGGGATTCGGCGCAGGTATGGGACTTCCTAATATTAAAAAATATACCGACGATATGAAAATTGATTCAACCGTTGGTGTTGGAACAACTATGTACTTAAAGGTAATCACCTCATAAATCTTAGGCATTAGTCTTGATAAGTAATTTTTTGCTATTCCGTCCCAAAATCCTCGGCAATACA
Organism: uncultured Clostridia bacterium; assembly: GCA_937895645.1. GTDB lineage: Bacteria > Bacillota > Clostridia > Oscillospirales > Acutalibacteraceae > Fimenecus. Next base: position 9,869 of record CALBKQ010000033.1, on the reverse strand, counting down.
CAAAGTATTACCTGCGGTTTTGAAACAAAATATCTAAAAAATTCTTTTGTCAATACTTGTACCACGATTTATTCAGCGATTACTAAAATTTTTTCCAGTAAGTGATTGGAGAAATAGAAATGAACGAAACTTATTTCCATTCTGTGCGACTTGATGCGGAAAAGTGTAAGGGTTGCGTAAGTTGCTTAAAACGTTGCCCTACAAATGCAATCAGAGTCCGTAACGGAAAGGCTTACATACTTTCAGAGCGTTGTGTTGACTGTGGTGAATGTATAAGAATTTGCCCTTATCACGCAAAATATGCTGAAAAGTATTCATTAAACGAAATTTTAGAATACAAATACAGAATTGCTGTGCCTGCACCGTCCCTTTACGGCCAGTTCAATAACCTTGACGACACTGATTATGTGCTGACAGGGCTTAAACGAATGGGGTTTGACGATGTTTTTGAAGTGTCAAAAGGTGCAGAACTCGTCAGCGAGGCAACCCGTCTTATTCTTTCAATGAAAAAGACCAAAAAACCGTTGATTTCATCGGCTTGTCCCGCTGTTGTTAGACTTATTCGTGTGCGTTTTCCTAACCTTATCGAAAATGTGCTTGATTTGAATGCCCCTATGGAAGAGGCTGCCCGTCTTGCACGAATTAAAGCAAGGGAAGAAACAGGACTCGAAGACAAAGATATTGGCGTATTCTTCATTACACCTTGTACTGCAAAAATTTCTTCAATTAAACAACCAATCTGTAATGGTAAATCAAATATTAACGGTGTTCTTGCAATTAAAGATATTTATCCGGTACTCGTACAGCAGATGGACAAAATCATTGAACTTGAAGATTTAAGTGATTCAGGTATTATCGGTGTTAGCTGGGCGTCATCTGGTGGCGAGTCTGCCGCACTTCTTAAAGACAGATATTTAGCAGCCGATGGTATTGAAAATGTTATTAAAGTTCTTGAAGAATTAGAAGACGAAAAACTTAACGACCTTGAATTTATTGAGCTTAACGCTTGTTCAGGTGGTTGCGTTGGCGGTCCTTTAACCGTTGAAAATCCTTTCGTGGCAAAAGCAAGACTTCAACGACTTCGCAAATATATGCCAGTTTCTTGTAACCACTTGGAATATGAGTCAATTCCAAAAGAAATGTATTGGGAGAAGCCACTTGAGGCTGCACCTTGGAAATTGGCAGACAATGTTTTTGAGGCTATGCAGAAAATGAATGATATTAAGGACCTTGAATCCACATTACCGGGACTTGATTGCGGTATGTGTGGCTCACCATCTTGCCATTGTTTTGCAGAAGATGTTGTTGCAGGTAAAGCAGATGTAAATGACTGCATTTTCAATATGAAAAATAAAGAGGGGGCAGTTATTCCTAAACCCTTTAGAACAGAGGAGAAATAATGAAAGTAAGCGAAATTTGTGAAAAATTAGAACTTAAAATACTCGTCGAGGGTGACACAGACCGCGAAATTACAGGCGGTTATTGTGGCGACCTTTTAAGCTGGGTTATGGGCAGAGCACAGGGCGGTGACTGTTGGTTTACCGTAATGGGAAATGTAAACGCAGTTGCAGTTGCATTTCTTGCAGACTGTGCTTGTATTGTTCTTTGCGAAAACGCAACTCTTGATAAAGACGCTCAAGAAAAAGCAGAGTTACAAGATATTTGTGTGCTCGCGTCAGAAGAAAACGCTTATATCCTTGCAAATAAACTTGGTAAATTGTTATGAACTTAAAGTATGATTTTCATCTGCATTCGTGCTTGTCCCCTTGTGGCGATAACGATATGACACCCTATAACCTTGTAAATATGGCAAAACTTATGGGTTATGATATTATCGCCCTCACAGACCACAACTCCTGTCTTAATTGCCCTGCTGCTATAAAAGCAGGGGAGCAGGCGGGTATTACAGTTGTGCCCGGAATGGAGCTTTGCACATCAGAAGAAATTCATACAGTTTGCCTTTTCCCTACACTCGAAAATGCATTGGAATTTTCAGAGTATGTAAAAACCACAATGTCACCTATTAAAAATGACGAGAACATTTTCGGTAATCAATATATAATGGACGATACTGACCAAATTCTAGGCAGTGAAGAAATCCTTTTAACAACTGCATCAGAAATAAGCATTGATGATGTTGTAAGTGAGGTTTCAAGATTTAACGGAGTAGTTTTCCCTGCCCACCTTGACCGTGCATCTTATTCTGTGTTGTCCGTTTTGGGATTTATGTACCCCGAAATGAACTTTACTTGTGCCGAGTTTACTCATAAAGCATATATTCCACAGTATGAAGAAAAACATCCTTTGCTTAAAGGAATGAAACATCTTCGCAACTCCGACGCCCACTATCTTGAAAATATGCTTGAAGCAAGTGAAGAAATCGACCTTCCCGAATGTACTGCACAAGCAGTTGTGGATTATATATTGAATAAATAAGTGCAAAATGCAAAACGCAAAGTGCAAAATGTAGGAACTGCGTTGCGATTATAAAGGTAGGGGACGCCAAGGCGTCCCCTTTTTAATCATTATATAATGCTTGAAAAATAAACCTTGTAGTAAACATAACACCTTTAATAAATGCGTGTCGTTCACTAATTCGACTTAGTTCCGAAACTGCATTATCATATTCTTCAAGAAACATAATTTGTTCATCTGTAAGTTTTGAGCGGAAGTTATCTTCTTTCTTGGCATAGTTTTTTACAAGAAGGTCTTCTTTTTTAGTGTTTTTAATTGGTACTTCAATTAAATAATAATTCCATAAATCCTCTAAATCTTTTCGCATAATTATCACCTCCTATTAATATTATAGAGTTTATAACTCTAAAAGTCAATAGAGTTATAAACTCTATGGTAAAATATTTTGAGGTGTTATATATGAGATACAATGAATGTATACGTTTCTTGCGTGAAGATGCTGATAAAACACAAACAGAAATAGCAACATTATTAAAAATAGGTCAGAGGACTTATTGTGATTATGAAAGTGGAAAAACAAGGATTCCCATTGATAATTTAATTATACTTGCAAAATATTATAATGTTGATATGAATTATATATGTGGAATGAGTAAAATTAAAAGAGAGTTCCCAAAGGAATAACAAAACAGGCAGGTAAGCCTCGTTTCTGCAAGAATAAAATTACATAACAAAAAGGGACACATCGTGTCCCTTAATTTTTTTGTTATTTTATCTTTTCACAAATTGATAGCACATAATCATTTACAAATTCTGTGTGGAATTCGTAGTCTTGTAAAGCGAAAATGTCAAAGCCTTTCATAATTTCATTTACGCCTTGTCCGTCAATTTTACTGTATGCCTCTTTTTGAGTCCATATTTCATAAAACTGTTCAGGGGTAGGGTTATTCTTAAAAGTTTCTAACTCTTTTCCACAAAAAACTCGATTTGAAAGTTTTTCTAAATTCCTTTTTTCGTCTATGAGTTCAATATCAATTCCAATAGGCTTGTCACTTCTGCAAACTGCAACCATATCACCACTGTGAGAAATACTTACAAAACAGTTGTCTGCCATAGGCTTGTTTCTATCATACCAAAGATTTTCTACGCCCATATTAAGAAGCTCGGTTGCCGCCGCAACACTTTCAGGCTTTTCACAATGCTCCTTGACATTCTGTGGTAAAAGACTTTTATCATATTCAGTTTTTTCTGTTAAATTAAAGAAATAAACCGATGTCATAAAATCACCGTGTTTATTCTATCACAAAGAAATTCAAATATCTACTCTTTTACCTAAATAATCTGATGGTGAAACCGTAACCCCATCTTTATAGAGTTCAAAATGCAAGTGAGTACCATCTGCACTTTCAATAGGTATTTCACCTAACACACCAATTTTACTGTTTGCCTTTACCTCATCGCCAGGTTGTACTACACCATCTTTTTGTAATCCGTAGTATTTGGCAGTAAATCCGTTACCGTGGTTGATTGTAATAATTGTGCCCCAGATTTCACTGTGTTCAAGTTCGGTAACTGTGCCGTTGCAGATTGCATTCACTTGGTCACCTTTTGCACCATTTATGTCAACACCGTTATGAGTGCGCCAATCGTCTGTAGTTTTGTTTTTTACAATTTCACCTTTTGAGTATTCCCTTGCAATTTTATTGCCCAGAGGGAATGAGTAAAATACACTTATAGGGGCTTCAGTTGTGGTTGTAACGGGGTCGTTTCTGTCGTCACGGACATTTGTGACGGGTGTATTTACCTGAACATCTTCCGTTGTTTGTTCTGTGGTGGTTGTGGTAGTGTCAGGAACTTCCGGTGTAATGTTGTTATCTTTATTAGAGAACCAGATTGAAAAAAGTGCGACGCCACATAATGCCAATGCCGAAACAGAGTAAATAGTTTTTTTAATTTTTTCTTCATTTTTTATTCTTTTCAATTAAAACACCTCTGCCATTATTTTTGACAAAGGTGGAAAAATTTATACAAGAAAAAACGGACGGTTGCGGAGCCGTCCGTTTTCCGACTGACATACATCAGTCTGAGGGGTTGTTTGAGGATGGGGTATGTGCACCGTGGTTTCCCTTGGTGCATTTTTATAATAACTTACAAATATGAAAAAACAATGAATATTTTTTTAATATTCAGAAAAAGAAATATGAACAAGCATAAAAGTAATAAAAATGAAAAAATTTCAAAAAATTATCGAACAAATGTTTACTTTTTAGAAATTATGTGTTAGAATATAGAAAAAAGTAGGCATTTTTATAAAGATTTTTAATTGAGGAGTAGTTTTTATGCGTCCTATCAATGATACACAACAAAAAATTTATGAGTTCCTTTGCGAGCGTTCACAATGCGGTGTTCCACCATCAGTCCGTGAAATCGGCTCTGCTGTGGGGCTTCGTTCAACATCTTCTGTTCAGGCAAATCTTGACGCACTTGAAGAGGCAGGTTATATTGAGCGTGACCCGTTACTTAAGCGTTCAATCCGCGTTCTAGGTCAGGCAGAAAATGTAACAAGTGTACCACTTTTAGGTACCGTTACAGCGGGTATGCCAATATTGGCTGTTGAGCAGATTGAGGGTTATATTCCATATAATGGTAGGGTATCCCGTGATAAATCACTTTTCGCACTTAAAGTGCGAGGTGAAAGTATGCTCTGGGCAGGTATTCTTGACGGTGACGTTGTAATTTGCGAAAAAACACCATACGCCACAAATGGTGAAATTGTAGTTGCTATGATTGAAGATGAAGCAACAGTCAAGCGTTTCTATAAAGAAAACGGTCATTTCAGACTTCAACCAGAAAATGATGCCTACGAACCAATTATTACAAACGAAGTAATAATCCTTGGTAAAGTAGTTGCACTTTACAGATATTATTAAATGGTTTTGCGGGGGTTTCAAACTCCCGCTTTTTGTATATAATTGTATAATTGACAAAAAGTACAAAAAAGTCTATACTATCTATGATTATGGATTTTTTAATTGACTTGGAGAAAAGTGTATGTTAATTAAGTTTTCTGCACCCTGTCTTTTAGGTCTTGAAGGTCTTGTGGCACAAGAACTCAAAGATATGGATGCACAAAATGTTGAAGCTAAAAATGGCAGAGTAGATTTTGAGGGTGACACAAACATTCTTGCCCGTGCAAACTTATGCTCAAGATATAGCGAAAGAATTTTAATCCGTATGGGTGAGTTTAAGGCAATCACCTTTGAACAACTATTTCAAGGTGTAAAAAAACTTCCTTGGGAAGAATGGATTGGAAAATTTGACGAATTCCCCGTTAAAGGTTATTCGCTTAATTCTCAACTTCATTCAGTAAGTGATTGTCAGGCTATTATTAAAAAAGCAGTTGTTGAAAGACTTAAAGAGAAATACGGTATTTCATGGTTTGAAGAAAGTGGTGCAAAACATCAGATTCAGTTTTCAATTATGAAAGATATTGTAACTGTGTTTATTGATACATCTGGTGCAGGACTTCACAAGCGTGGTTACCGCCCTGTTGCAAATGCAGCACCGATTAAGGAAACTTTAGCCGCAGCCATGGCAGACTTAGCACGTCTTCGCCATTACCACACACTTTATGATGTTTGTTGTGGTTCAGGTACAATTCTTATTGAGGGCGCTATGAAAGCACTTAATATTGCACCAGGACTTCACCGTTCGTTTATATCTGAAAGATTTGAAAATATTCCGTCAAGCGTATGGCAACAAGAAAGAGGTAGGGCAACTGACCTTGTAATCCGTGACGCCGATTTTATGGCTTACGGCTCTGATATAGATTTTCACGCACTTGAAATTGCACGTGAGAATGCTCGTCGTGCAGGTGTTGGTATGAAAATCGATTTGTCTAAAAAAGATTTGAAAGACTTTGCACCGAAAAGTGAAAAGGGTACAGTAATCTGTAATCCACCTTATGGTGAGAGAATGATGGATATTAAATCTGCTGAAGATATTTATAGAACAATGGGTAAAATCTTCAAGCCAGAGCGTGGTTGGGCATATTATGTTATCAGTCCTGACGAGGATTTTGAAAAATGCTTTGGCAGAAAGGCAGATAAGCGTAGAAAATTATATAATGGTATGATTAAATGCCAGTTATATATGTATTATAAATAGTTTCTTTGGGTGTGAAATTATGAAACATATTTTTGTTATTAATCCCGTTTCGGGAAAAGGTGTAATCGCAAAAGCGTATATTCCTACAATCGAAAATTATATTAAAGAAAACAATCTTGACGCTGAAATTTACGTGACTACTGAGATTCGTGACGGTATGCGTTTTGTTGAAGAAAAAGCAAAAACCGGCGAAGAAATCCGTTTTTACTCTTGTGGTGGCGATGGTACTCTTTATGAAGTAGTAAATGGTTGCTATAAATACCCTAACTGTCAGGTTGCAAATATTCCATTGGGTTCAGGTAATGATTTCTGCCGACTTTTTGGAAAGAATACAAATTTAAGTGACCATGTAAACGGTATTCCTGTCAAACTTGACCTTATTGAAACTGATGGTATTGTTGCAATTAACGAGTGTGCTATGGGTCTTGACTCTGAAATCTGTATAAGACAAGCGTCATATAAAAAACTACCTGGTGTTAATGGCGAACTTGCCTACACTCTTGCGGCACTTGATTGTATTATAAAAGGAAAAACTAAAAACGATTTCAGAATTATAATTGATGATAATGAAATTTTTGAAGACAAATATCTTTTCTGCTACATAGGTAATTCTCGCTGGTACGGTGGTGGTTATAAAGCAGCACCAAACGCTATGCCAAACGATGGTTTTATTGATTGTGTAATGGTTCGTTGCGACAGAAGTGCGTTAAAACTTTTACCACTTATAAGTGTTTATAAAAATGGTGACCATTTAGACCTTGATATTACAACTGTGCGCCGTTGTAAGAAAGTAAGAATTGAAAGCAAAAATCCTGCAGCAGTTAATGTTGACGGTGAGTGCGAATATGTTACAGAGCGTGAATTCAAACTTTTAGAAAGTGCAATCACGTTTGTAGTACCACGAGGCTCTGATTTTTTGAATATGTAAAATTATTATAGGGACGATGGGTCTCAACTGCCGTTTCGGTCGGTGCTTCTGCTTCGCAGAGGTGTCCACCGGACACCCGCACCCCCATCGTCCCTTAAATTAATTAAAGGAATAATATTATGCACAACTTTTTTGTTAATGAAAATCAAAAACAGAATAATCATTATTTCATAAACGGAATAGATTTCAACCACATTAAAAATGTGCTAAGAATGAGTATTGGTGACACTTTTCTTGTAAGTGAAAGCGGTAACAGTAGTCTTTGTGAAATCGAAAGCTTTGAAGTTGACACCGTAATCGTAAAAATATTAGAAGAAAACTACAATGATACAAGTTTACCAATAAAAATATATCTGTTTCAGGGTCTTCCTAAAGGGGACAAAATGGAACTCATTATTCAAAAATGCGTTGAATTAGGTGTTCACGAAATTGTGCCTGTGCAGATGAGTCGCTCTGTTGTTAAAATTGAAGAAAAGAAAAAGAAAAATAAGCGTGAGCGTTGGCAAATGATTTCAGAAAGTGCCGCAAAACAGAGTAAATGCAATAAAATTCCTGAAATTTCCGAAATTCTTACATATAAACAAGCATTGACAAAAGCAAAAGAACTTGATTTGCTTTTAGTCCCTTATGAAAGTAAAAACGGAATGGAAGACACAAAAAATGCCCTTGATGAAATAAAAAGTGGTATGAGTGTAGGTGTCTTAATCGGTCCTGAGGGTGGATTTGACGAAAAAGAAATCCAAGAAGCATTAGTAATAGATGGAAAAGTAATATCATTAGGCAAACGCATTCTCCGTACTGAAACTGCTGCAATAACAAGTGTGTCCATGTGTATGTTACACGCAGAAATGAATTTGAGTGAATAAAATGAAACAATTACCAGTTGAATTTGAAAACAGAATGAAAACACTTTTAGGTGACGAGTTTGAAGATTTTCAAAAATCTTTTGACAAGCCACCTGTTCGTGCATTCCGTGTGAATACTGACAAAATTTCACTTGAAGATTTTCTGAAAATCAATCCGTTTCCTTGCGAAAAAATTCCTTATGTTGAAAACGGGTTTTATTTTGATTATGATGGTATCGGCAATCACCCATATCACCACGCAGGTATGATTTATGTGCAAGAGCCTGCCGCAATGGTCCCTGTAGAAAGCATAGAAATACAAAAGCATTGGAAAGTGCTTGATATGTGTGCTGCACCTGGTGGTAAAAGTAGCCAGATAAAAAATAAGTTAGGTAAAGAAGGTATTCTTGTTTCAAATGAGATTGTGCCATCACGCTGTAAAATTCTAACGGGTAATATGGAGCGAATGGGTTTTAAGAATGTTGTTACAACGTGTATGCACCCACAAAAACTTGTAAAAATGTTTCCCGAAAACTATTTTAATATGATTATGGTTGACGCCCCTTGTTCAGGTGAGGGAATGTTCCGTAAAGAAGATATAGCAATAGAAGAATGGTCACCTGAAAATGTTAAAATGTGTGCCGAAAGACAGGCAGAAATACTTGATTGTGCAGCAAAACTGGTTAAACTTGGCGGTTATATTGTGTATTCAACATGTACTTTTTCACTTGAAGAAAATGAAATGACCGTTGATGCGTTTTTACAGCGTCATCCGGGCTTTGAACTTATACCTGTAACTGAAAAAGTTCGTGAAAGTACTGCCGATGGAATACATTTTGACGGTTGTAAATGTGAGAATATGCATTACGCCCGTCGTTGCTATCCTCATAAGACAAAAGGCGAGGGGCAATTTGTAGCAGTACTATATTATGCTGATTCTCCAATCGATTCGGAGCACTTCTTTGTGCCGTATGGTCAAGAAAAAATCGATAAAACACTTTTAGATTTTCTTGATGATACCCTGATAACATACAAAAAAGATAATGTGCAAATGTATAATGGTAACCCTGTGTATTTTACTCCTGACTTCCCTGTGCCAAGGGGCGTGGCTTTCGCTTGTGGTGTAACAATAGGCGAAATCCGTAAAAATTATGTAATGCCACATCATCAATTCTTTATGGCGTTGGGTAAAGAGTTTAAGAGAAAAATAAAACTTACAGCCAATAGTGAAGAAATCAAAAAATATCTCCATGGTGAAGAATTTAATACAGATTGCCCTAACGGTTGGGCAGTAGTGTTAGTTGATAGTTGCACAGTTGGTGGAGTAAAAGTCTCAAACGGCAAGGCAAAGAATCATTATCCTAAAGGATTAAGAAGTAAACAAATTTGAGTTTGTCCAATTCAATTCGTAATGCGTAATTCGGAATTCGTAATTTCGGAACTGCGTTGCAATTATATATTTCCTCCCTCTGACGAGGGAGGTGGCAACGCGTTAGCGTTGACGGAGGGAGAGA
>CALBKQ010000032.1 GCA_937895645.1 uncultured Clostridia bacterium | reverse complement strand
AATCTTAAGATTATTTTAATTGAAAACATATAAGAACAGATATATAATTATATTGATAATCAAAATTGGTGGTGATGGTATGAAATCAAGAATTTTAGTTGTTGAAGACGATGTTTTTCTTCGTGAGGGCTTGTGCGAACTTCTTACAAAAGAAGATTATGAGCCAATTCCAGCATGTAACTGTTTAGAGGGTAAGAAAATTTTTACTAAAAACACTTTTGACCTTGTAATTCTTGATGTTATGTTGCCTGATGGTAATGGAGTTGAGCTTTGCAATTTTATTCGTTCAACTGATACAGAAACACCAATCTTATTTCTTACTGCCTGTGATGAGGAATTCCAGATTGTCCGTGGCCTTGATGCAGGTGCAGATGATTATGTTACAAAACCATTCAGACTTTTAGAACTGCTTTCAAGAATCCGTGCGTTACTTCGTCGCAAACCTGCAACCACCACATATAATATCGGTGACATTTCTGTTGATATTTCAAATATGACTGTAAAAAAAGATAATGAAACTTTGTTCCTTACCCCTACTGAATTTCATATTTTGAGAACTCTTATGCAAAACAACGGTGCGATTGTAACTCGTGCTTCACTTTTAGAGAAAATTTGGGATAGTGACGGTAATTTTATTGATGACAACACCTTATCGGTTCACATAAGCCGACTTCGTGATAAAATCGGTGCAGAGCACATTGTAACTGCTCGTGGTATCGGGTACAAATGGGAGGATTGACCTTATGAAAGAACAAATCCTTGTAATAAGTTTAATTCTTGCTATTGTAATCTGCCTTGTTCTGCTCACAATCCATATTATAAACAAGAAGAAAATCCGTAAACTTACAGAAGATATTAACAAATTTATTAAAGACGATATCGTTATAGAAATGAGCACAAAAGATGGTGCTGTAGCACATTTGCAGAACAATATTTTCGAACTTGAAACCCGACTTGTGCAAGAACGAGAATACACAAAGCAAGAGGCAAAAAATAATACTGAATTTATTTCTGACATTTCTCATCAGTTAAAAACTCCACTTGCAGGACTTCGCCTTTACTGTGAAATGGAGCACAATTCAAACCCAACAAATTATACTGAAAAAGAACTTATACTCGTTGAGAAAATGGAAAAGTTAATACATAATGTGCTGAAACTTGAAAAAATCCGCAGTGATACTTATGTAATGAACTTTGAAGAAACTGAAATCTCACTTGTTCTTGAAGAACTTAAAGCCGAGTTCTGCACATTGTTTCCACAAAAGCAAATAAATATTAATGGTAAGGGTGTTTTTCGTTGCGACAAGTCGTGGCTTCGAGAAGCATTTGGCAATATTATTAAAAATGCTTGCGAACATACAACCACTGACGGCAGAATTGATGTGATTATTGAACAGACCGAAAAGAGTGTCAGCGTAACTATTGAAGATAACGGTGGCGGAGTGCCTGAAAATGAATTACCGTTGCTTTTCAAAAGGTTTCACCGTACCGAAAATGCATCACCAGACAGTGCAGGAATCGGTCTTTCAATAACAAAAGCAATTGTAGAAAAACATCACGGTACAATTATCGTTGAAAATGGTAAAAACGGACTTCGCTTTTCAGTGTGTTTCCCAATAATTGATGCAAACTTAAAACTATAATACCAATCGGGTGCAGTTTATTTGTATCCGATTTTCTTTTCTTACAAAATCTTAAGACAAAAGTCACTTAAATGAAAGGTTGACATTGTATCATAAAGGTACAAAATCAAAAGGAGTGTTTTTATGAACATTATTGAATGTAAAAATCTCACAAAAGAATATTTAAGCGGAGATAATGTTGTCAAGGCAATTGACGATATCACCGTTAGTTTTGAACAAGGCGAATTCTGTGCAATCACAGGTCCGTCAGGTTCAGGTAAATCAACCTTTCTTCATGTTTTAAGTTCTCTTGAAAACGCAACAAGTGGTGATGTTTATTATGGTGATAAAACACTTTCATCATATAATGACAATCAACTTTCAATTCTTCGCCGACGTCGGTTCGGATTTGTATTTCAGGCATATAATCTTGTGCAGGAATTAACAGGCTATGAGAATATTCTTCTTCCTGTTATGCTTGATGGTAAAAAGCCTGACGAAGAATATATTAATAAAATTATTGATATGCTCGGCATCCGAGACAGACTTGACCACTTGCCATCTGCACTTTCAGGTGGTCAGCAACAAAGAATTGCTATTGCAAGAGCATTGGCTAACAGACCTGCTATTCTTTTCGCAGACGAGCCAACAGGTAACCTTGACGGTAAAAGTGGTCGTGAAGTATTATCACTTCTTAAATATGTGAGTAAACAGTTAGGCGTTACTCTTATTCTTGTTACTCATGATTTGCATGTTGCAGAACAAGCAGAGAGAATTCTCACAATTGAAGACGGTAAAATTGTGAAAGACACAAAGTCACCTGACAATATGTGAAAAATAGTGAGAGGTGAAAATTATGAAAAAGAAACTCACTATCAATTCCCTTGCATTGGGAAATTTGAAACAAAGACGCAAACAATATACCATTCTCATTATCGGCATTATTCTTGCAATTGTATTTTCATCAGGTACTCTTTTCTTCATTTCCTGCAATCAGTCTTCAAACGAAGAATTTCAGAGACGCAACATAGGTAATTATTACGGCTATTACTTTAATCCACCTGAGTTTTTCGATGTTAAGGGTGGTGTAAAGGACGGTTATATTGGGGAATATGGTTATGCTCACATTCTCGGTTATGCTTATACCGATGAAGAAAGAATCGACAAAGGCACACCTATTGCCTGGCTTGACGATAATGCGAAAGACCTTTATTATATAGCACTCAAAGAAGGCAAATACCCTGAAAATAAAGGTGAAATTGCGTTAGAATCAGACGCCGCACTCCGTCTTGGTATAAATGCAAAAGTTGGTGACGAAATTTCTCTTTCTGTTCTTAATGCCAACGCAACAGATTTTGGTACAACCGCAACTGAAAAAACATACAAAATCGTTGGTATTCTTACAGATAAAAGAAAAAATCTTGAGACTTATAACGACTTTCTTCCTACAATGGCGGCAGCATTTGTAAGCGACAAGGAAGAAGTTGATGTAGGTGGTAAAGAAATTTTAGCCCTTTACTTTAACCCTACAGAAGAATCTATTGAAAACACAGTAACATTACAAGATGGTGATTTCACTTGGGAAGAAAGCGTTTTTGACCACGATTTTCTCTTTAAGTATACTGCTACATACAGAGAACAACTGGGTACAGATGGTGTTTTTGACATGACTACCCACGTAACTTCTAATTATTACAATATAAACAGTTCGGTGGTTAACTCGTCAATTCTCACAATTACACTTGCTGTTGTGCTTATGCTTGCATCTTGTATTGGTATTATCAATGCGTTTTCAACTAATCTTCAGGAAAGACGCAAACAAATTGGTATGCTTCGTGCAGTTGGTGCAACAAGAAGACAAATTATCAATATTTTTGGTAGAGAGACTTTTATAATCGCATTGATTTGTGCTCCAATCGGTATTGCAATTTCATATTTTGGTGTAAAACTTTTTGCAACAATTATGGGTGAAGAATATATTTTTATCCCTGATTTTAAGGTGCTTTTCGGCAGTGCAGCAATAAGCGTTGTTTGTGTTATGCTTGCTGCAATGATTCCACTTTTTAAAGCATCAAGAATTTCACCTATGCAGGCAATCAGAAATGTTGAACTTACTCGCAAAATGAAACGCAAGAAGATTAAAACTGAAAAGCAGTTCAATGTTCCAAAACTTCTTGCAAAACGCAGTATAAAATTCTATAAAGGGAAACAAATCGGCGTAACTATTATTCTTGCTCTTACAATTTTTATGTCCTGTTTCGGCTTGGACGGACTAAAAACAGAAATGGGCGACAGTATGTGGAGTGTTTACAACTCGTCTGACTATGTTATAGATAGAAAAATTTATGCAACTGCTATTCCCGGACTCAATTTTCCGAATATGGACAAAAAAATTGACTTGAATACGATACAAGATATTCTTGACTACCCTAAATTTACAAATGTTCACGGTTATAAAGAATGTATATCATATTTAACTGTTGACGAATATTCTGATTATATGACCTTAATAGAGTTTTTGGAGCAAGACCGTTATTGGTCGGAAGCAGGCAATCGCACCAAAGATGAACTCGAAGGATTAACCTTTGAAGAATTACGTGATATTTGGCTCGCCGGCGAAAGCAATTATTACCTTGAACTTAAAGAAAAATCAAAATCACAACAAGAACTGTTCCGAATGTATATGATAGGCTATGATGAGCAGATTCTTGAAAAGTATGAAAATCAGTTTGAAGTGATTGATGGTAAAATCAATATAGATAAACTTAATTCAGGTGAAGAAATAATTCTTGTTGCTTATGAAAAAATCGGATTAGGACTTTCTTTTGATAAAGATAATGTGGTTTACTCTTACGGTCTTTATAATCTTGGTAATGAATTGCCTGATTGGTTTCACAGAGAAGGCTATAAAATGTACGCACCTCAAAAACTTGATTACAAAGCAGGTGACACAATAAATCTTCGCACTATTACTTCTGATGCTACAGAAACTCCGGAAAGCGACTATATGATACCCGGAAATTTAACTGTTTACGACAAAGAAGTTAAAATCGGTGCAATTATCACACTACCAAGAGATTTCAGAGCAAGAGATATGTTTTCCCCTTATCACATTGGCATTTTTACAACTACAACAGGATTAGAAAAAGTTGCAGGTTCACCTGTTGATTATGAACGCTTATTTATAGATTATGACGGTAAACTTGATGATGATGCTGATGCAGCCGCAACCAGTTACCTTGAATCTTTGGTTGCAGGCAACTTTGAAGCAGAGTCAGGATATGCACACGACAAAGAACATCTGTCATATATGAGAATACTTATAATCTCATTACTTGCTATTGTAATTCTTTTCTTTTCAATCTGTGCGAGTATTGTGAATAATGCTCTTACTGCAAAAATCCGTGAAAGTAAAAAAGAAATCGGCACTCTTCGTGCGGTTGGTGCATCTGTTAAAGAGATTACAATATCTTATGTACGACAACTTGTTTCAATGTTCAGTTGGGGTTGCGGTATAGGTTTTATCGGCTATATCGTTGCACACATTATCATTAAAGGCATCAACGATAATATTTTAAACACTTTTGAAATATGGCCTGCCGTAATAATTTGTGTACTGCTTTTCTCAATGTGCAGTCTTAACCTTTACCTTAAAATCAAAAAGGAAATGAAAAATAGTATTGTTGATAACATAAGAGAGTTATAAGAGGTGAAATTTATGAAAAAATTTATTGCACTTCTTCTTTGCTTAATTTTTATGCTTACCCCCGTTTCTGTTTTTGCAACAGATGGTGAAATGGAAAAAGAAATCGTAATTGATAACTCAACACCACGATTTATGGTGACAAGTTATAAAGTTGCAAATGACAGTATTTCACCCGATTCAAAAACTGAACTTCAAATTACGTTTAAAAATTACAGTTCAACAAAAGCACTTTACAACATAAAACTCACATTATCTGACCCAAGCGGTGAAATCATCACAACGGGAATGCCTACAAAGTTTGTGAAATCCGTTTCTGCTGGTTACACATATACCTGGACTGTTGAAGTTATGGCTACAAACACCGCCACAATCGGTGCACACGATTTACAAGTGTCAGCGGAATATGAAGACAAAAATTACAATTCATATTCTTCAAATGATACAGTAAGAGTAAATGTGCGTCAGCCTGTTGAATTGAGTTATAGCGGTGCGATTCTGCCTAAAAAAGTTGTTCAGGGCAATACGCAAACCGTTGCAGTTGAACTTATGAACACGGGCAAAAGTACAATTTATAACTGCACTCTTCTTTTCGAGGTTGATAAGATGCAGAGTGGTGGGAGCACATTTGTTGGTAATATTGAACCCGCAACAAGTAGTACAGGTACTGTAAATCTTCGTATTGATGATGACGCTTTAGGCGAAGTCAAAGGTAAAATCACAATCACCTATGAAGATGATTACGGTGAAAAATATGAACAAACCGTTGATGTTTCAACTGTAATTGAAGAAAAGGTTGAACA
>CALBKQ010000031.1 GCA_937895645.1 uncultured Clostridia bacterium | reverse complement strand
CATCACGGCAAAGTTTTGCAGTTTTTGCAAATGCTTCAATAATTTCGTGAATTTGCTCTTTTGTCATTTCAGGACAGATAATATCAGGAGCCCAACGAGATGGTTGTGGGCTAGGTGAAGCCAATTCGTGAGATGTATCAAGAATAGGTTTTACAAGTGCTCTTGTAAACTTATTTCTGTGAAGTGGTGCTACAAGTTCTGTAATAGCCCAGCTTCTACCCATACCAGCGGTTAACTGAACAAAGAGTTTTGCACCTGTTTTATGGATTTCATCCATAAACTCTTTAAGTTCTTCAAACATTTTTGGGTTCTGCCAGAGCCATTTACCCCAGAATGTATCGCGAAGTGGTGCAATACCAGGGATAATAAGACCAACATTGTTGTTTGCTCTTTCAATGAAAAGTTTTGCTGCTTCCTTGTCAAAATGGCAACCGCCAAGTTCAAACCAACCAAAAAGTGATGTACCACCCATTGGGCACATTACGATACGGTTTTTAATCTCAACATTACCGATTTTCCAAGGTGTAAATAATGCTTCATACTTTTGGTCCATTAAAAACACATCCTCTTTCGTTTACCTTTTAAGGTATTATTCATACATAATAAGTATAGTAAAATTCGCAGTTTATGTCAAGAAAATAACACAAAAATTGTTAATAAAATAACAAAATATATTGAGTACACCATTTTGACATTTTTTTTAGTATTAGTGAGTTAGAATAAAGCAAAAAGGAGAGAAAAATATATGAGCGTTAAAATCGATTTTGACGGTGAAACTCTTTACTGTCGTTTAAGCGGTGAAATTGACCACCACACAGCGTTACCCATAAGACTTCAGACTGATGATAAAATTGAAAACTGTCGTCCTAAAAATACCATTCTTGATTTTTCTGATGTTACATTTATGGATAGTTCAGGAATAGGTCTTGTAATGGGCAGATACAAGTTGTTATCAGAATTTAACGGAACACTTGAGGTTACAGGACTTTCAAACAATGCGTATAAAGTTATGCGTCTTGCAGGGCTTGACCGTATTGCCACAATAACGAAGGGAGTAAAAAAACAATGATTATAAATGACGAAAGTTTTAGCAGGGCAACAGTTGCGGCATTTGCAGCTCAACTTGACCCTACTCTTGAAGAAATCAATGATATTAAAACCGCTGTAAGTGAAGCGGTTACAAACTGTATTGTACATGGATACAAAAACGAACTGGGTAAAATTTACATAACAGTAAAAATCCACAACGATAATCGTGTTATTATTTCAATTCGTGACAAAGGGTGCGGAATAAGTGACATAAAAAAAGCCCGTGAGCCACTTTTTACTACTCTCGGTGGTGACCGTGCAGGACTTGGTTTTTCAGTTATGGAAAGTTTTACGGACAAGCTTTTAGTCCGCTCTAAAGTAGGTGTTGGCACTACCGTTACCCTTTGCAAGAGAATACACGGACGCACAAAATGACACGAGATGAAATAATACTTAACAACCTTGGTCTTGTTGGCAGTTGCGCCTCCCGATTTATTGGTAAGGGTATTGATTATGAAGACTTATACTCTGCCGGTTGTATTGGTCTTATCAAGGCAGTTGACCGTTTTGACGAAAGTCTAGGATTTGCTTTTTCTACTTATGCTGTGCCATCGGTTTTAGGTGAAATAAGACGGTTATTTCGTGACGGAGGGGCTATAAAAGTTAGTCGTTCGTTAAAAGAAAGAGGTCGTGTGCTTTTATCGGTTGCAGAACAGTTCAAAAAAGAAAACGGTGTTGAGCCTACAATTTCTGAACTTAGCGAAAAAATGAATATGAGTATAGAAGAAACCGCACAATTATTCTGTATTATGCAACCTGTTATGTCCCTTACAAGTGATGACGACAATGAAAAACAGATTGAAATACCGGGCGTTGACGAATATTCCCCTATTGATGACCGTCTTGCAATCACAAAAATAATTGAAGAACTGCCCCCTGGTGACCGTGCTTTGATAAGACTTAGGTTTTATGATGAACTTACACAGTCAAAAACTGCACAAATTCTTGGCATTTCACAAGTTCAGGTTTCACGCAGAGAAAAGATAATACTTTCACAGATGAGAGAAAAGCTTATAAGTTAATTAGTTAGATAAATTGGAGTTTATCGGGATGTTAAAGAATAAAGAATAATGAATAAAGAATAAAATCGGAACTGCGTTGCGATTATAGAATAGATACAATCAGCGTCGCAGACCCTTAATTCCGAATTACGCATTACGAATTACGAATTGATTCCGACAAACTATAATTTATAGTTGCAATTATTACCTGTTGACTAAAGTAACAAATTTCTGTTATACTGAAAATGAAATAAAGAACAAAAGGGTAAAAAGCTATGACTTATAAAAATGTTTATATACTTATGACTCAATACCCGGGATTTGATGCAAAGATTCTTCGTTGGTACACAAGATTTCCATATACCCATACTTCAATAGGTTTTGAAGAGGATATGGATACTTTTTATACTTTTGTCAGCAAAGGTTTTTTCGTTGAAAGCGTTACAAGATATGAAAAGCCTGACAGACCATCATTCCCTTGTGCCTTATATGAGGTAAAGGTTTCGGAGAAGGTTTATAACAAACTCAAAGACGAAGTAATGACTTATAAAGAGAATAAAGGTGACTTCAAATATTCAACTTTAGGGCTTATTTTGTGCTTTATTAAAATCCCATATAAAAGAAAAAATAAGTATTTCTGTTCACAGTTTGTGGCAGAAGTGTTGCACAAATGCGAAGCCATAAAACTTAAAAAGAAAAGCACACTGTATTTCCCAAAAGATTTTTTGAAGCATAAAGAATTGAAACTTATATTCAAAGGTAATCATTTGGGCTTTGTTGAAAAATATGTAAAAAAGTCAGACAAAAAATGAAAAAGCAGTCCGTAAGGACTGCTTTTGCTTTTTATTTTGTTCCCGTTGACCCAAATCCACCTGCACCACGGTCTGGGTCGGCAAGAGTTTCAACTTCGCGAATTTCAGGTATTTCTACAGGCTCTATAACCATCTGTGCAATTCTTTCAAAAGGCTCTATGGTGTATTCAGGGTCAGTTTGTTTTATAACACCAACACAGATTTCACCACGGTAGTCACTGTCAATAACACCAACGGAGTTAAGAAGCCCGATACCATGCTTTATTGCAAGACCACTACGGGCATAAATAAATGCCGCATAATGTGGGTCATTAAGTCCTATTGCAATTCCTGTTGGGATTACTGCCTTGTCGCCTTTTTTTAGAGTTATGGGCTCGTCGATACAAGCATATAAATCCATACCTGCACTGCCTACGGTTGCACGTGTAGGTATTTTTGCATTTTCGCGCACTTTCTTAATTTTAAGTTCCATTATTCAACACCTCTGTATAATAAACCTCTTGTAAATTCACCTGTGGGTTTTTCTTTGTTTTCGTATGCTAATAAAACTCTTTCAACTTCTTTTGTGGATTCAGTAGTGAAATTAAAAAATAGTATATCACATTCACGGATTTCCTGCAATCTGTCACCCATATAAACTGGACGGGAGTTAAGAATTTCAGAATACCCGAAACTGCATTTTACAGGGAATTTTATTCCCATTCGGTCGGTGATTTCGCTGTTTCGTCTGCAATCTGCACAACTCTTGCCATTTTTTACAGGGCAGTTGCGTGTAAGCATTAAAGGTATTCTGCCATAAACGGTAATACCTTTCGGTACTGGGGATGAAATACGGTTAAAATTTTCAACTGTGCATTCGTTTGAGATTATCACTTCGTCAATGCCCAAGGCCTTTGCCATATCCATTGAAAGTGAGTTGAGAATGTTTATTGATGGTGACGCCACAACAGTTTTGCCGCATTTTTTTGCTATTGCAACTGCATCAAGAGTGTGGCAAAGACAAATATCGGTAGATGAGTTTTTAAGCATTTTTTCTACCTTTTCACCGTTGCCGAACATTCCGTGTGGCAATTCAACACCGTAACAGAAATCTTTAACTATTTCGTCATTAGTGTTAAGCGGTACAAAGACTAAATCCGCGTCAATATTTTCAGGGATTTGCCCAATGTTGTCAAATCTGCAATATATCTTTCTTTCGTTTTGTGAGCCGATTTCAGTAGGAATAGGGGAAGCACATAACTTTCTTTCACTAATTCCCGAAAACTCATTTTCAAGGATTTCTAAAGCACTGCGACGCATATTGTTAAGGGCTGAAACTGGTAATGAGTAATCAACCTCACCAATAATATCAATTTTACCTGCCTCAAATTGAGTGCCACCGCATTTTTTGAGAGCATCAACAATTCGTTCAACAGAAATCGGTCGGTTTATAGGCGATTCGCAAAGATTTTCACTTTTTATCTCAACTTGCTTTCCGTTGCAACTTGCTTTAAGTATTGCCTTTTCACCGATTTCACCGCTGAATGTAAAATCAACAGTAAATCTTGATTGCTCTTTTTCATAAATTGATGCGTATTTATGTAGCAATTCTTTTGTAGCTGATTGCACATTCTCTTTTGCACGGTAACCAAACATATTGCGACCGAGATTCCCCTCAAAATAACCGTCAGTAAATCCTGAACGTGAGAATAAATCGTGCAAATCCTTTTCAATGTCAAAATTATACTGGTCATTTACTGCTTTTTTACAAGCAGTAACACAAGCACTTACATATTCGGGGCGTTTCATTCTGCCCTCAATCTTAAATGAGCAAATGCCCATTTCACTTAATTTGCGAATATGAGTGATAAGTGATAAATCTTTAAGACTTAAATCGTGTCCTGTGCCTTTTTCTACCTTGAAAGGTAATCTGCAAGGCTGAGCACAAAGCCCACGGTTACCACTGCGTGAACCAAGCACGGCACTCATAAGGCATTGACCTGAAACGCACATACATAAAGCACCGTGAATAAATATTTCAAGTTCTATAGGGGAGTGTTTGCACAAGTATTCAATTTCATTAAAACTTAACTCGCGAGGTAAAACTGCACGTGTAAAGCCCATTTCTTTTAATTCATAAAGACCTTGTAATGTGCCAACACTCATTTGCGTTGATGCGTGCATTGGGAGGGTAGGGCAAATCTCACGAACAGATTTTGCAACACCTAAATCCTGAACAATAACACCCTCCAACCCTGCATAATAAAACTGAGTTAAAAATTCTTCCACTTCGTCAAGTTCTGACTGTTTCATCAGCGTATTTAATGTCAAATATACTTTTCTTTCAAATAAATGAGCGTAATAAATAGCCCTGCACAAAATTTCTTCATCGAAATTCTCCGCAAAGGCTCTTGCTCCGTATTTAACTCCTCCTAGATAAACCGCATCTGCTCCTGCATGAATGGCTCCTAAAAAACTCTCATAACTTCCTGCCGGTGCTAATAATTCTACTTTTTTCAAAGATAAATCCTCTTTTCTTTCCTTAATTAACTCATAAAATAACGGTAAATTATCTTTTATATTACCTGTATATTTACATAAAGGAGCTGTCTGTTGACAGCTCCCCCCATATTTCTCTTATTTGGCAACTTGAATAAATAATTATTACTTTATCTGTGTTTCATTCCTGCTTCTAAACGAATGACTTTTTTCTCAGAATCATTTAATTCTTTCTGTGCATTCTTTAGATTCTTTTCTGTATTTTCCAGTTTCATCTGAGTAGCAATTAATTGATG
>CALBKQ010000030.1 GCA_937895645.1 uncultured Clostridia bacterium | reverse complement strand
CAGATATTTCCAGGTTGCTCCCTGCTTTAGAGATGAAGATGCAAGAGCTGACCGTTCACCCGGTGAATTTTATCAGCTTGACTTTGAAATGGCATTTGCTACACAAGACGAAGTTCTTGAGGTTTGTGAAGATGTAATCTATGACACATTCACAACATTCTCAGATAAAAAGGTTACTCCAAGACCATTCCGTAGAATCACTTATGCAGATGCTATGATGACTTATGGTTCAGACAAACCTGACCTTCGTAACCCACTTATTATCTGTGATTTAACAGACTTCTTTGCAGGTGTCAGCTTCCCTGCATTCAAGGGTAAGCCTGTTCGCGGTATTGTTGCAAACTGTGTTGGCAAGTCAAAAAAATTCTTTGAAGATTCACTCAAATTCGCAACATCAAACGAAGTTGGCCTTGGCGGTCTTGGATATATCACACTTAAAGATGGGGTTTTTGCAGGTCCTATTGCTAAATTCTTAAGTGATGCACAGAAAACTGAAATCACAGAGCTTACAGGCGTTAAAGAGGGCGAAACACTCTTCTTTATCTGTGACGAAAAGAAAAATACAACAGAGAAAAAAGCAGGTATGATTCGTACTTGGCTTGCAGGCAAAGACCAGCTTGACTTAATCCGTGATGACGCATTTGAATTCTGTTTTGTTGTTGACTTCCCAATGTATGAAAATGACGAAGAAACAGGGGAGACAATCTTTACTCATAACCCATTCTCAATGCCACAGGGTGGTATGGAATCACTTCTTACAAAAGACCCAACTGAAGTTTTGGCTTATCAGTATGACCTTGTTTGTAACGGTATTGAACTCGCATCAGGTGCTGTTCGTAACCACGATATTGACATTATGAAAAAGGCATTTGAAATTGCCGGCTATGATGAAGAAGAACTTAAAAACCGTTTCAATGCTTTGTATACTGCATTCCAGTATGGTGCACCACCTCACGCAGGTATGGCACCTGGTATTGACCGTATGGTAATGCTTTTAACTGACGAAGAAAAAATCCTTGATGTTATTGCATTCCCACTTAACGGTAATGCACAAGACTTGTTACTTGGTGCTCCAAGTGAAGTTACAAATCAACAGCTTGAAGATGTTCACCTTCTTGGTAACGGCAGTGCTCTTGCACAGCGTCAGGCTGCAACAGGTGGTGCTTCAAAGAAAGCGACAGGCAAACGTTCAACTTTCTCAAATGCACAACAACTTAACCAACTTTCTCTTACAGAAGATGAAGAGTCGGTTATGCAAGGCATTTTTACTGCTATGAAAGATAGCGAAGAAAAACTTAAAACTATTGATACAGAAAATGTTGAAGAAATGGTACACGTAATGCCAATGGAAAACGTACTTCGTGAAGATGTGCGCAAACAAAACTTCTCAAGAGAAAGCCTTTTAGAAGGTGCTCCTGAAAGAAACGAAGACAGTTGGCAAGTGCCAAGACTTGTAAAGTGAGGTGAGTAGTAATGAAATATTATGCAACAAAAATTAACGAAAAAGGCAATATTGCAGTTGACGATACAATCCTTGTTAAAGATGTAGTTGCAACTGCAGGCTCAAAAATCCTTGACGGTTTCAAACCACTTTTCAGTGCAGAAGCAGTTACTCGTTTAGAGAACAAAGGCTATACAGTATCAGGTAAAACTAATGTTGGTGAATTCGGTCTTGACCTTGTTGGCGAATTTTCTTACTATGCACCACAAAGTGAAAAACTTGGAGGCGCTGCAGCAACTCTTGTTAAAAATGGCGAGGTTGAGGCAGCCCTGGGCGTAGATATGAATGGCGCAACAAGACGTGCAGCAGCTCTTGCAGGAGTTGATTTCTTAAAACCAACTTACGGTACAGTTTCTCGTTATGGTGTGATTTCTTGTGCAGCATCTGGCGAGCAAGTTGGTGTTTACGCAAAGAACGCAGAAAAAGTAGCCGAAATTATGGGCGTTATTGCCGGTCATGATGACAAAGATGGTACAAGTCTTAAAAACGACACTTATGGCTACACACTTACTGATGTAAAAGGCAAGAAAGTTGCTATCAATAAATATTTGCTCGATAAAGCAGACGATGTAACAAAAGCAAAAGTTCTTGCATTTGCTGATAGTCTTCGTGCAAATGGTGTTGAAGTTGTTGAGATTTCTTGTGATATGGTAGAAATCGCAAATACTGCCTGGCAGATTCTTATGTGTGCAGAAACTTGCAACAACGTTTCTCGTTATGACGGTGTTAAATTCGGTCATCGTGCAAAAGAGTACAAAAATATTGACGAATTGTATGTAAACACAAGAACTGAAGGCTTTAACTTCCTTACAAAAGCAGTTATTCTTTATGGTTCTGATGTTCTTTCAAAAAATCGTTATAAAGATTGCTTTGATAAATCACTTCGTGTTCGTCGTGTTGTGGCAGAGGGGCTCCAGAAAGCATTTAGTGAATTTGATGCAATTCTTACTCCTGCTTGTAGTAAATCAGAATACGAAGCATACGATATAAAAGATGCATTCGGTAAAGTATTCGAAGAAAGCGTGTTTACTGCTGTACCAAACCTTATTGGTATTCCTGCTCTCGTTACAAACGGAGTTCAACTTATGGGTAACCATTTCTCTGAAAGTACACTTTTAAGTCTTGCAAACAGCGTTGAAAAGGAGGGCAAATAATATGAAATACGAACTTGTTATGGGCCTCGAAACTCACGTTGAGTTAAGCACTGAATCTAAAATTTTCTGTTCTTGCGGTGGCCATAGTGCAGCAAACGAGCCAAATGATTGCGTTTGTCCTGCTTGTTCAGGTATGCCTGGTATGTTGCCTGTTATGAATAAGCGAGTTGTTGAACTTGCAGTTACAGCAGGTCTTATGCTCAACTGTAACATTAACCGTTACACAACATTTGATAAGAAAAATTACTATTATCCTGACCTTCCTTGTGCTTACCAGATTACACAGATTAATCATCCAATCTGTACTGACGGTTGCGTAACACTTAAAACAAGTGAAGGCACAAGAGATATAAGAATCAAGCAGATTCATATGGAAGAAGATGCAGGTAAACTTGTTCATAGCGGTAATTCATCATTTGTTGACTTTAACCGTACAAGCGTTCCACTTATCGAAATTGTTACACAGCCTGATTTTCGTAGTGCAGAAGAAGTTGTAACATATCTTAATAAACTTAAGTCAATGTTCCGCTCAAGTGGCATTTCAGAATGTGAAGAAGGTGCAATGCGTTGCGACGTTAACATTTCTGTTCGCCCTGTTGGTAGCACAGAGTTCGGTGTTCGTACTGAAATCAAGAATATGGCATCATTTGAGGCAATTGAACGTGCAATCAAGTACGAATCACAGCGTCACATGGATGCTCTTGAATATGAGATTGAAGAACTTGTTCAGGAAACAAGAAGATTTGATGATGTAAGTGGTAAAACATTTGCAATGAGAAATAAGGAAACTGAAGCAGATTATCGTTATTTCCCTGACGCAAACCTTATGCCAATTATCATTGACGACGCTTGGCTTGAAGAAATCAAGGCTAATAAGCCTGTTGCAGTTGATGAAAAAGCTGAACAGTATCGTGAAGCAGGAATTTCTGAAAAAGAAATTGATATGCTTATTTCAAACCACAAAATCGCAAAAATGCACGAAGATATTGTTGCTATGGGTTGCAACTCAAAGGACACAGCAACTTGGATTCTTACAGATTGCGCAGGTGTTCTTCGTAAAGACGGTAAGACTCTTAACGACCTTACAATGAGTGCAGAAACTCTTGCAACAATCATTAAGATGGTTGACCGTGGTGAAATCAACAGAAACGCAGGTAAGAAAGTTCTTATTGCAGTTGTTGAAGATAATGTTGACCCTGAAGAATATGTTAAGGCAAACGGTCTTGATAAGAAGTTCGATTCATCTGCTATTGATAGTGTAATCGATAAGGTTATCGCAGAAAACGAAAAAGCAGTTGCCGATTATAAGAGTGGTAAAGAAAAAGCTCTTATGGCTCTTTTTGGCGCTTGTATGAAAGAACTTCGTGGCGCAGGCGACCCAGCAGTAATTAAAGAACTTTTAACAAAGAAATTATCATAAAGAGAAAAAACGGTGAAGGTTACTTCACCGTTTTTTAATGAATAAAGAATAATGAATATTGAATAAAGAATAAATACGAAACTGCGTTGCGATTGTAAAAAATCAATGTCGCAGACTATAAATTTTGCACTTTGCACTGTAATTTTTGTACCTTTTTGCTATACCTATTATATATAGGGAGATTTTGAGACAATAAAATTATCAAAATTTGTGTTATAAAATCACACAAAACACTATATATTGTGGCAATTTTTATGCAGAAAAAAATTCTGCAATTTTCACAAACTTTTTTGCAAAAAGTTATTGCAATTTCACAAATTATATGTTACAATTCTAGGGCACGCGTGGAATAGGGCGTATTCTGCCCATTTTTACATAGTGCGATATGCGATGAAGTGGTAGGTGGCTGCACACAGATGCAGGGAATTACCATGGAGTATGTCTGATTTCAAATCGGGCGACCAATAATGCTTTCAAAACCTTAAAGCGTACCCCAACTGCGCTCTTTGGTACTTGCAGGGAGCATTCTGCGTTATTTTACGCCGTCCGAAAAATCAGAACCGATTTTTCGGTTTTAAAAATGGTGGGGTTGAAACACCCGGCTAGGTTGCAAGTAAAATAACGTGCCCAGAAAATTAGGAGGAAACCAAAATGGCAGCAACAAAAGGTAAGAAAATCAGAATCAGACTTAAGGGTTAT
>CALBKQ010000029.1 GCA_937895645.1 uncultured Clostridia bacterium | reverse complement strand
ATTATCAATGAAAAGCTTGGTACTTGTGATATTCTTCTCAACGGTGCAGGTGGTAATAATCCTAAAGGCACAACAACAAAAGAAACTCTTGAAAAGATTGACCTTATAGAAAAGAATGACGACATTAAAACATTCTTTGACCTTGATGCAAACGGTATTTCATTTGTTTTCAATCTTAATTTCTTAGGCACTCTTATTCCTACTCAGGTTTTTGCTCGTGATATGGCAGAAAAGGAGAATACTTGTATCGTTATGGTAACATCAATGAATGCTTACCGTCCACTTACAAAAATTCCTGCATATTCAGCAGCAAAAGCAGCAGTTAAGAATTTTACAGAGTTTATGGCAGTTCACTTTGCAGATGTTGGTATCCGTGTAAATGCTATTGCACCGGGATTCTTCTCAACAAACCAGAACAAGTCACTTCTCTGGAATGAAGATGGCACACCAACTGACAGAACAAAGAAAATACTTAACGCTACACCAATGAAGAGATTCGGCGAATCAGAAGAATTAACAGGTGCATTGTTGTTCCTTTGTGATGAAGCATATTCAAGTTTTATTACAGGTACAAGCATTTGTGTTGATGGTGGTTTTTCAGCTTACAGCGGTGTATAATTTGGAGGTATAATTATGAACTTAAATCTTAGAAAAAAAGAAGATTGTATGTTTGATATGATTTCACTCGGTGAAATTATGCTTCGTCTTGACCCAGGCGAGGGCAGAATTAAAACTGCTCGTAATTTCCGTGCTTGGGAAGGAGGCGGCGAATATAATGTTGCTCGTGGACTTCGTCGTTGTTTCGGTATGAAAACTGCAGTTGTAACAGCTTTTGCTGATAACGAAGTTGGTCGTCTTTTAGAAGACTTTATTCTTCAGGGTGGCGTTGATACTTCCCTTATTAAGTGGGTTAAATATGATGGTATCGGCAGAACAGTAAGAAACGGACTTAACTTCACAGAACGTGGCTACGGTATTCGTGGTGCAGTTGGTGTTTCTGACCGTGGTAATACTGCAGTTGCACAGCTCAAAGCAGGTGACATTGACTGGGATTATATTTTCGGTACTCTTGGTGTTCGTTGGCTTCATACAGGTGGTATCTTCGCAGCACTTTCAGAATCAACTGCAGAAGTAGCAATCGAAGCAGTTAAAACTGCAAAGAAATACGGCACAATCGTTTCTTATGACCTTAACTACCGTCCATCTCTTTGGAATGACATCGGAGGTAAGGCAAAGGCACAAGAAGTTAATAAAGAAATCGCAAAATATATTGACGTTATGATTGGTAACGAAGAAGATTTCACAGCTTGCCTTGGCTTTGAAATTGAGGGTAACGACGAAAATCTCAAAGAACTCAACATTGAGGGTTACTATAAGATGCTTGAAGAAGTTGTTAAGGTTTATCCTAATTTTAAGGTTATTGCAACAACTCTTCGTACAGTTAAAACTGCAACAGTTAACGACTGGTCAGCAATCTGCTATGCAGACGGTAAAGTGCATAAAGGACTTGAACTTCCAGGCCTTGAAATCCTTGACCGTGTTGGTGGTGGCGACTCATTCGCATCAGGTCTTATTTACGGTCTTATGACAACAGAAGATGCACAGACAGCAGTTAACTACGGTGTCGCACACGGTGCTCTTGCAATGACAACACCAGGTGACACATCAATGGCTTCACTTAAAGAAGTAGAAAATATTGTCAAAGGCTCAGGTGCTCGAGTACAGAGATAAGGAGAATTAATTATGGATAAAGAAAAAATCATTACCCGCATTCAGGACTGTGGTATCGTAGCAGTTGTTCGTGCAGAAACAGTTGACCAGGCTATCAGAATAACTGATGCTTGTATCGAAGGTGGCGTGGCTGCTATTGAACTTACTTTCACAGTTCCACACGCAGACAAGGTTATTGAAGAACTTGCAAAGAGATACACACCTGAAGAAATTATACTTGGTGCCGGTACAGTTCTTGATGCTGCAACTGCAAGAATTGCTATGCTTTCAGGTGCAGAGTATATTGTTAGCCCTGCTCTTGACCTTGAAACTCTTAAACTTTGTAACCGTTACAGAGTTCCAATGATGCCTGGTATTATGACAGTTCGTGAAGGCTTACTTGCTATGGAAAACGGTGCTGATATTCTTAAGGTTTTTCCTGCTGACCTTTTTGGACCAAAGATTATCAAAGACATTAAGGGACCAATCCCATATGCTAAAATGATGCCAACAGGTGGCGTTGATGCTGACAATGTTGGCGAATGGATTAAAGCAGGTGCTGTTGCTGTTGGTGCAGGTTCATCACTTACTGCAGGTGCAAAAACAGGTGACTACAAGAAGATTACAGAAACAGGTAAGCGCTTTGTGGAAAATATTAAACTTGCTCGTGCAGAACTTGCAAACAAATAGTTCCTTTTTCCGCAATACTTCGTGGCTTTCGGCTCGCGGTATCCCGATACAGCTTCGCCTCTGCCACATTGTCTTGCGAAAAAATAAATCTATTTGTATATTGTTATTTGAATTTGTTATTAAGGTGGGATTTTTCCCACCTTTTTATGTAACAAATTTGAATTTATCTATTGTTTTTATTCCTTGCAAAATCTATATAATAATGTTAAAATAACCTCATAATCACGAAAGGACGGTGTAAAAAATGAAGAAGACAATATCAATAATTCTTTCAATTACTGTTTTATTGTGTGCATTTTCATTTAGCTTACCGTCTTTTGCACTTTCTTATAACGGATTTACTTATGAAATCATAAATGAAAAAGTTTTGATTACAGGTTACGACGGAGCAGAAACAAAACTTACAATCCCTGCCGAAATTGATGGCAAATCTGTTGTAAAAATAGAAAATAATGCTTTCAAAGACAATAAAAATCTTGCAAGTGTTACAATAAGCGAGGGCGTTGAAGACATAGGGGAGAGTGCGTTCGAAAATTGCACAAATCTTTCAACAATATCTTTACCCACAACTATAACTCATATTGGGGGAAATGCGATTTTTAACACAGGGTATTATAACAATAAAAACAATTGGAAGTTAAAAAGAGAAACAGATAATAAAGATATCAGTATTGGCTCAGGTACACAAGAAACAATCCCTTGGGAAGATATTTTAGCCCCAACGCTTGAGTATCTTTATCTTGGCACAGTTCTTATTGAGTGTGAATACAGCGGAAGATACAGAATTAAACAAGGTACAACGGTTGTTGCCGACTACGCTTTCGAAAAGTCAAAAAATGCAACTAGCATTGAGTTTCCACAATCTTTGATTACTGTTGGCAAACACGCTTTTGACGGTTGTGTTTCTCTTGAAAAAATTGATGTTCCGGAAGATGTAGAAATAGACGCAACCTCGTTTTATAATACAGGATTTTATAATAATTCTGCAAACTGGGAAAATGGTGCATTGTATATAGGCACTCGCCTTATAGGGACAAAGGGTGAGGAAATCATCGTAAAAGACGGTACAATTCAGATTGTCAGTGGTGCTGTAAGTGGTAAAAAAGCAGTGATTCCCGCATCTGTTACAGATATTCACGAAAACGCATTTGTAAGTTTAGAAAATATCATAATCTTTGGTTATGCAGACACTTTTGCACAAGTCTTTGCAAATGAAAATAGCATAAACTTTGTAAATCTTGATAATATTGTAAAAGGTGATGTAAATTTCAATGGTAAACTTGATAGTGAAGATTACAAAATCCTATGTGACATTTCAATTTTAGAAAAAAACGCCTCATTTATGGTTAACCTTGCAGGCGATATGAATGAAGACGGTGTAATTGACGGGTTTGATGTGATTATTCTCGATTTATTTATTAATGATATTGGACCGTCAACAATAAAAGGTGATGCAGACGGTAATGGTAAAGTCAATGAAGATGACTACACATTACTTGTGGAAATTGCAACGACAAATGCAAAAGTTACTGATAACTATATGTTCCAGCGCTGCGATTTGAACTATGATGGTGCAGTTGATAGTTTTGACGCAATTTATCTTGATTTGGCTCTTAACGGGTTATATGCAATAATATAAAAATAACGCTTAGAGTAAATTCTCTAAGCGTTTTCTTTTTCTTCTATATACTTTACAACACTGTCATCTGTGTTTGTACCGATTATTACATCTGCAATTTCTTTAACCTTTGGCACTGCATTTTCTACCGCAACTGCTGTGTCTGCACCATTAAGCATAACCAAATCGTTAAGATTATCACCAAAAGCGGTAATGCTTTCTGCACCAATAATTTCGGCAACTTCTTTTGCACCGTTTGCTTTTGATGCAGTGTTTGCATAAATCTCAATAAGCCAGTCGTCAGAATATGAATCTTTATAATATGCAAAATCAATTTCGGGTATTTCTTTTAGTTTCTCAACAACTGGGTCAAGAAATTGGGGCAACGCGTAGTAGTTTACATACACGGGGTGTTGTTCTTTTTCTATGTCTGTTAGGTCGTCTGTTTGTGTGAATCTACCCTCTAACATATCAACACGCATATCATAAAATTCTTTCATTCCCTCATTGTCAAATTGGGTATATTTAATTGAAAGTTTATAGTCATCACCATACAAAAACATAAATGGATGAAGATTTTTCATATAAAAACAATCAAGAATTTTTGAAAGTGCCGAGCGTTCAATTTCGTGGTATTTTACTGCTTTTTTCGTTTCAGTATCATACACAAAAACACCATTCATAAGCACGATAGGGGCAGCAAAATGCACACCATCTAAAAGAGGGGTAGCACTAACCATACTACGAGCAGTAGCC
>CALBKQ010000028.1 GCA_937895645.1 uncultured Clostridia bacterium | reverse complement strand
TGTTCCAATTAGATATGAAAAGAAAATGAGAGAATACACTAAAAAAGGTGTTGAGCGTAATTTTCCATATTGTGATTATCAGTTTATACCAAAAACGCCTTGGAATTATGGCTATGCAAATGCAGATTTTGAAGTGATTTTTAATGGAATAAGCGATGTTCCATTTTCACAGGAAAATCCACCTGTAACCATTGAGGCAAATATGCAGCAAATCAACTGGGGACTTAAATTCCCATACAGAAGCATTGCAAGAAAAACTCCAAAATCTACAAAACCAGCTTCTGAAGTTCAGAAAATTGAACTTTGCCCATATGGTTGTGCAAGACTTCGAATGACAGAAATGCCAATATTAAAATAAATTGGGTGGTTTGAATGGATAAAAAAGTATACAGACGTGGTAAAATCGGGCAGTATTGGTATAACTTTACCGAACTTCTTGTGCATGTGCTTACTGTGCGTCCTTGTCCAAAAGATTTGGAGTATAATATTACAAGTTATGATGAGGGCAAACTCAATAAAATCTATACATATTGTCGTAAGGATTTGAAAGATACTAAAAAACCATTGTTTATTTATATTCACGGCGGTGGTTGGTTTTCAGGCGTTACACCAATGAGAAACAGGTATATTTCACAATGGGCGGAAAAAGGTTTTTATACTGCGTCAATCGGCTACACTTGGGCACCTGACAAGGTGTATCCTGCACAACTTCACGAAGTTTTTAAGGCTATTGACCAGATTTTAGATACGGCAGAAGAAAACAACTTTGACCCTCAGAATATTGTGATTGCAGGGGAAAGCGCAGGTGGATATTACATTTCTTATGTTGCATCTTGCTTTAACGACAAGTCAATTTTAGATGCACTTGAAATTGATTTTAAGCATTACGGAAAGGCTAAAATCAACGCCCTTGTTTCAATTTGTGGTTGTTATGACTTAGGAAGACTAACTGACCCACAAAAAGAACAGTCCACATTTCCTGATATGAAAAAGATGGTGACAACGTTTTTAGGTAAAACTCTTGAAGAAACAAGAGAATACCTTAAAACTGACCATGCAAAATATTGCTCACCAAAGATTACTGACAATTTCCCACCAACCTATGCAGTTTGGTCAACAAACGATAAGTTGAGATACGAAACTTTCGATTTGTGTGCAGATTTAGATAAGCTTGGAGTACCGAACAAGCAATACAAAGCAGACGGAATAATCGGTAATCACGCGTGGGCAGTTATGCCTATATTCAAAAAGAGCAGAGTGTGTTTTGAAGATGCTTATAAGTTTGTAAAAGAATATATTGAGATATAAAGGTAGGATTTGCGTCCTACCTTTTTATGTGCGAAATTGACAAATAAATCTTGACTATATTATGCAAAAGTGCTAATATTTTAACCGTTGATTAACAATAAACTTTAGGTGGATGAGGCAGACATGAAAAATTTTTATCTTAAACCGAAACTCTTTTCCGTACTTAAAAATTATAAAAAAGACCAACTGGCAAAAGATATTGTAGCCGGTGTAATTGTTGCAATTATTGCGTTGCCATTGTCAATTGCTTTGGCTTTAGCGTCAGGCGTTGAACCTGCTTGTGGTGTTTATACTGCGATTTTCGCTGGTTTTATGGTGTCTTTTCTTGGCGGTAGCCGAGTGCAGATTGCAGGTCCTACTGCGGCATTTGCTACGGTCGTTGCGGGGATAGTTGCAACTCAGGGTATGGATGGACTTGTTATTGCAACAATCCTTGCAGGTGTATTCTTGATTTTAATGGGTGTATTCAAATTAGGCTCACTTATTAAGTTTATTCCATACACAATAACAACAGGCTTTACAGCCGGTATTGCAGTTACAATTTTTATAGGACAAATTAAGGATTTTCTTGGTCTTCAATATGCTTCAGGCGTTAAACCAATTGAAACTATTGAGAAAATCGAGGCAAATATTGAGGCAATAGGCACATTCAGTTGGCAAGCACTTTTAGTTGGTGCAGTATCACTTGCCATTCTCATTATTTATCCTAAATTCGAGAAAAAAGTTCCACCATCACTTGTTGCAGTAATTGTGGGTGCACTTATGGTGAAGTTTATTCCCGGACTTGATAACGGTGTTTTCACAATCGGTGAGCTTTATACGATTCCGTCTGGGTTGCCTCCATTTGCATTGACAAATATGGATTTTAGTTTTGCAAAAGTATCAGCAGTTTTGCCAGATGCATTTACTATTGCAATTCTTGCAGCAATCGAATCACTTCTTTCTTGTGTTGTTGCTGACAGTATGGTCAACTCCCGTCATAACTCAAATGCTGAGTTGGTAGCACAAGGCGTTGGTAATATTGCATCAGTATTATTCGGCGGAATCCCTGCTACAGGTGCAATTGCCAGAACAGCTGCAAATGCAAAAAATGGTGGTCGCACACCAATCGCAGGTATGGTGCACGCAGTAGTGCTTTTACTTGTACTTTTATTTCTTATGCCACTTGCAGGACTTATTCCTATGCCTACAATTGCAGCAATTCTGTTTATGGTTGCCTATAATATGAGCGAGTATAAGAAATTTATCAAAACAGTTAAAACTGCACCAAAAAGTGATATTGTAGTTATGGTAATCACTTTCGGTCTTACTGTTATTTTTGACTTGGTTGTTGCTATTGAAGTTGGTATGATTCTTGCAGCAATGCTCTTTATGAAACGAATGAGTGAAGAAACAACCGTTAAAGGTTGGGAATATGTTGATAGTGAAAATGACGCTGATAGCATTGACTTAAAAGTAGTGCCAAAAAATGTAAGAGTTTATGAAATCAGTGGGCCACTTTTCTTTGGTGCTGCTGATAAAATTCTTGATATTACATTCAAAGAATACACAAATTGTCTTGTACTTAGAATGAGAGCGGTTTCAGCAATAGATGCAACTGCCATGAATTCGCTTGAACAACTTTATAGCAAGTGTAAGAGCAAGGGTATTGCACTTGTGCTATCTCATGTAAACGAGCAACCGTTACACGCAATGCAGAAGTCAGGTTTCTATGATAAAGTAGGTACCGAAAACTTCTGTGCACATATTGATGATGCACTTGTTCGTGCAAATGAAATAAAATAAATTAAATTTAAAATTATAATACTCCTTACTTTTTTGGTAAATACTATTAAAAAAGTAAAGGAGTATTTTTATGATTGAACAAGATACAATAAAATTATTACGTGAATGTGATGCAGGTATTAAAATGGGCGTTTCGTCAATTGATGATGTACTTGACTATGTTAAATCTGACAGACTCAAAAAAGACCTTGAAGATAATAAGGAAGAGCACAAAAAGCTTGATAAAGAGTTGCAGGAGTTGCTTGACCGTTATCGTGATGACGGCAAAGAGCCTAATCCAATGGCAAAAGGTATGTCCTGGATGAAAACAAATATGAAACTCGTTATGAATGAATCTGACCACACAATTGCAGATTTAATTACTGACGGTTGCAATATGGGGGTAAAATCTCTTAACAAGTATCTTAATCAGTATGTGGCTGCAGATGAAAAATCAAAAGATATTTGTAAACGACTTATAAATCTTGAAGAAGATTTAATAGTGCAAATGCGTCAATTTTTATGATTGCATATAGTGGGTCCCCTCGTCATAAAATATGTCGGGGGGATTTTTTATGATAATTATGTGGAAAAAACTTTTGTGGTGTCTTGCAATACCGTTAGGCGTAGGTGGAATTTCAGCACTTCTTACATCAGGAAATATGCAGTTGTTTGAAGAAATCAATAAACCGCCTTTATCACCACCAGCGTGGCTTTTTCCTGTGGTGTGGACTATTCTTTATGCGTCAATGGGTGTTGCATTGTACCTTGTGGTAATGGCAAAGGACACTAAAAGTAATTTGCCTGCATATATCTCATTTGGTGCGCAGTTATTTTTCAACTTCTTCTGGTCAATTATTTTCTTTAATGCAAGGGCATTTTTATTTGCATTTATCTGGCTTGTTTTATTATGGGTTGCAATTATTGTAAACATATTCTTTTTCTATCAAGTCAACAAAACTGCAGGTAAAATTCTAATTCCATATCTTGTATGGGTAACGTTTGCAGGGTATCTGAATTTAGGAATATATTTGTTGAATTAAAACCAATAACTGAAATAGCAACCGTCAAGTTGACGGTTGTTTTTTTGTGTGATAAAATATGCAATATCAAATCAGGTGAGGTATTATTGTGAAAATCGGTAATGTTGAAATAAAAGGTAAAGCAGTTTTAGCGCCTATGGCAGGGGTGGCTGACCGTGCGTTCCGTGAACTTTGTGTAGATTACGGTGCAGCATACGTTGTCAGTGAAATGATAAGCTCAAAAGGTGTGTCAATGGGCGACAGAAAATCAAAGAATTTAGCGTTCATTTCAGAAAAAGAGCGTCCTGCAGCAATTCAGATTTTTGGCTCCGACCCATTGATTATGGCTCAGAGCGTTGAGCAAGTAATGCAATTTAACCCTGAAATCATTGACATAAATATGGGTTGCCCTGCTCCCAAGGTTTCGGGGCACGGCGGCGGAGCCGCTTTAATGAAGGACGTTTGCCTTGCAGGGGAAATTATTTCTGCCGTAAAAAATGCCGTAAGCATTCCCGTAACGGTTAAAATGCGTTCCGGCTGGGACAGCGATAATTTAACTGCCGTTGCCCTTGCCAAAACGGCGGAAAGCTGCGGCGCTGCCGCGGTCACCGTTCACGGCAGAACAAGGCAGCAAATGTATGCTCCTCCCGTAAATCTGGATATTATAAAACAGGTGAAGGAA
>CALBKQ010000027.1 GCA_937895645.1 uncultured Clostridia bacterium | reverse complement strand
CAGTTTCAATGAAAATCTTTGCTTTCTTTGATGGTGGAACATTCATTTCTGCACGACGGTTACGAACAGCCTTGATTGCTGTCATAACTCTCTCCATTTCAGTTTCGTCTGCCTTGAATGAAAGCTCGTCAGTGAATACAGGCCATTCTGAAATCATAATTGAGTCGCCATCGTGAGGGAGAGTCTGCCAGATTTCTTCTGTAATAAATGGCATAAATGGATGTAAGAGTTTAAGGGTATTTGACATTACATAAACGAGAACTGCTTTAACAGTTGCCTTTGCAGTTGCACATTCGCCGTTAAGACGGATTTTTGCAATTTCAATGTACCAGTCGCAGAATACGTCCCAAATGAAATCATAAAGTTTTTGAACTGCCATACCAAGCTCAAATTTTTCAAGTGAGTCTGTAACATCTTTTACAAGGTCGTTGTACTTGCTTAAAATCCATTTGTCTTCAATTGCAAGATTCTTTGGAACATAAGGTGCATATTCGTTTTCGTCAAGATTCATTAAGATAAAACGGGCAGCATTCCAAATCTTATTTGCAAAGTTTCTACTTGCCTCAACCTTTTCGTCAGAAAAACGCATGTCGTTACCAGGGCTGTTACCTGTTGCAAGAGTAAATCTTAATGCGTCTGCACCATACTGGTCAATAATTTCAAGTGGGTCAATACCGTTACCCAATGATTTTGACATCTTTCTACCCTGAGCATCACGAACAAGGCCATGAATAAGAACTGTGTCAAATGGAACTTGTCCTGTGTATTCAAGAGCAGAGAAAATCATACGAGATACCCAGAAACCGATAATATCGTAACCAGTTACGAGAGTATTTGTTGGGTAATAGTGTTTCAAATCCTCTGTCTGTTCAGGCCAACCAAGTGTTGAGAATGGCCAGAGTGCTGATGAGAACCAAGTATCAAGAGTATCTTCATCCTGACGGAGATGTGTGCTACCACATTTTGGACAAGTTGTTACCGCTGTTTTTGAAACTATTGTTTCACCACAATCATCACAATACCAGGCAGGAATTCTGTGACCCCACCACAACTGACGAGAAATACACCAGTCACGAGTACCATTCATCCAGTTAAGATAGTTCTTTGTAAAGCGTTCAGGAATAAACTTTGTTTCGCCTTTTTCTACTGCCTCAATAGCAGGTTTTGCAAGAGGAACCATACGAACAAACCACTGTTTTGAAACCATTGGTTCAATGGTGTTGTGACAACGATAGCAAGTACCAACTTCGTGTTTGCGTGGTTCAACCTCCTTAAGATAGCCGCCAGCTTTAAGGTCTTCAAGAATTGCTTTTCTTGCTTCCATTGTTGTCATACCTGCATACTTACCACAGTCAAGAACTTCAGGCTCGTTTTCTGTAGCACGACCACTAGAAATCAACTCGTCAGCAATTCTCTTGTCTTCTGCACCTGTAAGGTGACCATCATAAGTAAATGTACGAACGATTGGAAGATTATTTCTCTGACCAACTTCAAAGTCGTTAGGGTCATGAGCAGGAGTAATTTTAACAACACCTGTACCCTTTGTCATATCTGCGTGTTCGTCACATACGATTGGGATTTCTTTATTAAGAAGTGGTAAAATTACATGACAACCGTGAAGATGCTTATATCTGTCATCAGCAACATTAATAGCAACTGCAGTATCACCAAGCATTGTTTCAGGACGAGTTGTAGCAAGTTCAAGCTGTT
The DNA here is from genome assembly GCA_937895645.1 of uncultured Clostridia bacterium. Taxonomy (GTDB): domain Bacteria; phylum Bacillota; class Clostridia; order Oscillospirales; family Acutalibacteraceae; genus Fimenecus. The sequence goes on along the minus strand of CALBKQ010000027.1, from coordinate 4,334 downwards.
CCCCTGTTTCTTTAACTGTATAAAGAAGATGCCAGAAGCTACCGTCCTGCTCCTCATATTCAACCTCTGCATCAGAAATTGATGTATTACAGTAAGGGCACCAGTTAACCATACGGTTACCACGGTAGATTAAATCTTTGTCATAAAGACGACAAAAAACCTCGTTAACTGCTTTACTGCAACCCTCGTCAAGAGTAAAACGTTCTCTATCCCAGTCACAAGATGAGCCGAGTTTCTTTAACTGTTCAATAATTCTGCCACCATACTGTTTTTTCCAGTCCCAAGCACGCTCTAAGAAACCATCACGACCTAAGTCTTCTTTAGTGATGCCCTCATTTCTCATTGTTTCAACGATTTTTGCCTCAGTAGCAATAGATGCGTGGTCAGTACCAGGAAGCCAAAGTGTGTCATAACCAGCCATTCTGTGATAACGGATTAAAATATCTTGTAATGTGTTATCAAGAGCGTGGCCCATATGAAGCTGACCTGTGATGTTTGGTGGTGGAATTACAATAGTGTAAGTCTTTTTACCCTCTTCACGCTTTGCGTGGAAATATTTTTTGCTGAGCCAGTCTTTGTATATTCTGTCTTCAACATTTTTCGGATTATACTGTTTTTCAAGTTCCTTGGACATTATATATTCTCCTTTATACTGTTAATGATGTAATAATACTTGAATACACCTTAACAGGGTCATTTATGAAATTCTGTTTTACTGTTTCTAACTGAAGACTGTCAACAACATAAATTGACAGTTTCATAAGTTCAGTATCTCTATCAAAAAGTGTGAATGTGATTGTGTAACCACCGTCATCCTCTTTTTTTACTTCAATTTTGTTGTCACGCTCAACCTTTGCGCGTGTTACAAGTCTTATTGCAGAATTTACTGCTTTTTCACGAACTGTGCGTGGCAAACTTGTTTGTAAAAGTTCAGCTGCTTCGCGGCCACGGTCAGTAACAGAAATTACTTCTTCGCCGTCTAAAATATCTGCAGTAATATTACCTGTTTTAAGTAATTCTTCAATAGCCTGACCAACCTCAAAAAAGTTTGCAAGACCATCTTCCTGCATAGCGTCATTTAACATCTGACGAGTAAGAGGAGTGTCAACACTTTTAAGAATATAGCAAATTAAAAGTCTTATATCGTCACGGTTACGAAGTCCGCCTAATTCAATTCCACCTGTAAATGCGTCAAAATCCATTCTTTACACCTGCAATTCTTTAAGTATTTCTTTAATATCTTCACGGACATAAGTAGGCTTGATTTCACTGTTTTCAATATCTTCCATTGTGCTTTCGCCACTTAACACACAGATTGTATCAACACCTGCGTTTACGCCTGACGCAATATCAGTATAAAGTCTGTCACCGATTACAACAGTTTCTTCCTTTGTAAATGGTGAACGTTCAACTGAAAAATCAATCATAAATCCGTCAGGTTTGCCGATATATAAGGGTCTTCGATTTGTGGCATAATTAATTGCCTCACACATTGCAAAACAGTCAGGCACAAGACCAAACTCAGTAGGGCAACCACGGTCCGGATTTGTTGCGATATATGGGATATCTTTTTTAGTCTGTAAAAGATATGAAACATCCCACAACTTTTTATATGTAAGTTCAGTATCATAACCAACACAGATACAGTCAGTATCTTCATCGGCTTCAGTTGTAATGTTGACACCGTATTTTTCCATTTCAGCAATCATTGACCGGGTCCCCATACAATAGATTTTTTTATTCGGAAAATGTTTGTTAAGATACAAAGCAGTTGCCTGTGAAGATGTGAAAAAGTTATCTTCCGTAACTTTAATTCCCATATTTGAAAGTTTTATAACGTAATCTTTAACTGAACGTGATGAGTTATTTGTAATAAACACATACTGACCACCAACGGACTCAATGTGTGCCAAAAACTCGTTGACGCACTCAAAAAGTCTTGCACCCTCGTAAATTGTTCCGTCCATATCAAGTAAGAAAAGTTTTTTATTCTTTAATGACATTTTGCTACTCCTTAGCGGTTGGCTTTTAACTTTGCGAAAAGTTTTACATTACCTGATTTTACTTTTGAAATAAATGCGCCCTCAAGGTAAGTAAGCCAAGTCCATTTAAGTTTAATTGGTATAAGCATAAGCTTCATTACAAGTGAGTTCGGTTTTGCATATTTCAATGCTATTCGCACATTTTCACTTGTAATCATAGCGTTTATCTGCTCTTTTTTCTCTTTTGTGGTAAGAGTACAAGCAGAGTTTGTTACATTTTCAATACAGCCCACTACGCGCTCAATATATCTGCGATTAATCATTTCTCGGCTTTCATCACTTGTCACATTCCAATAGTTGTATAAATTGAGCATCCAACCGTGTTCTTCTTCACGTTTCTCTAACATATCACTACGGTATTTTGCAGTTTCGCTATCTGCACGAGCACGCATAAAGTGATAGTATTTTTCTTCCATTAAAACTACACGCTCAACATTCCTTACAACATCGAGATTAAATGGGAAATCGTCCCAAAATGTGTTCTTAAAACGAATATCATTCTCCATTATATACTCTCTTGAAAACAACTTATTCCAAGGTGTATAAAGCAAATTCTTGTCAAACATTTTGTAAGCATATTCCCTGAAATCTCTTTGAGTTGCAAATACTTTTGACGGAAGTGACTGCTCTTGCGTGTAGTATTCGTTGTCGGAATAATAAGTGTCAATATAATAACCTGCAACAACAAGTTGAGCGTCATTTTCTTTTGCTACCTTATACATATCCTCAAACATTGTAGGCTCTGCCCAGTCGTCTGAATCCACAAAATAAAGGTATTCACCCTGAGCTTTCGGTATTGCAGTGTTACGAGCACTTGGTGCACCACCGTTTTCTTTATGGATTACGGTAATGCGTTTATCTAAAAGTGCATAAGCGTCACAGATAGCACCGCTATTGTCGGGGCTACCGTCATCAACGGCAATAAGTTCCCATTCAGTAAGGGTTTGTGCCTGTAAACTTTCAATGCACTTGCCTATGTAATTTTCAACATTATAAACCGGCATAATTGCGGTGATTTTAATGTTACTCATTACTTTAACTCCTTGTCACAAAGTGTAAGTGCAGACTCAATGCACTTGTCCATATCAAAATATTTATACTGACCTAAACGTCCACCGAAAATTACATTCTTTTCATTTTCGGCAAGAGCTTTATACTCTTCATAAAGTGCATTGTTACGGTCATCATTTACAGGGTAATAAGGCTCATCACCAAATTCCCAGTTTGCAGGGTATTCGCGAGTTATAACCGTTTTGGGCTGAGTTCCAAACTCAAAATGCTTGTGTTCAATAATTCGTGTATATGGAATCTGACGCTCGTTGTAATTTACAACTGCAACTGGTTGGAATTCTTGCTTATCTAATACTTCAGTTTCAAATCTTAAACTTCTGTAATCAAGGTTGCCGAGAGCGTAATCAAAATACCCGTCAATAGTACCTGTATAAACACACTTTTCTGCAAGAGATAAATAATAATCTTTATCCACTAGAAAATCGGTATTCAAACGGACTTCAATGCCGTCTAAAAGTTTGTCAATCAACTCGTTGTAACTGTTTACAGGGATTCCCTGATAAGTATCGTTAAAATAGTTGTTGTCGTAAGTGTAACGGACCGGCAGACGCTTGATAATAAATGCAGGTAAATCCTTGCAGTCGCGCCCCCATTGTTTTTCGGTATAGCCCTTTACAAGTTTTGTGTAAATCTCACGACCTACTAAACTGATTGCCTGTTCTTCAAGATTTTTTGGCTCGCCTTTGATTTCACTTCGTTGTTCTTCAATAATTGCTTTTGCTTCTTCAGGGGTAGTAACACCAAAAATCTGTGAAAAAGTATTCATATTAAAGGGCAAGTTGTAAAGTTTACCCTCATAATTTGCCATTGGCGTATTTATGAAGTTGTTGAATTCGCAAAACGAATTAACATAATCCCACACACGCTCACTGCTTGTATGAAAAATATGCGCACCGTATTTGTGAACGGTAATATCTTCAATAGTTTCACAGTAGATGTTACCGCCTGTATGATTTCTTTTTTCAATTACAAGGCAACGCTTGCCTTGATTTGTCGCTTCGTGGGCAAATACGGCTCCAAAAAGCCCTGCCCCCACTATAAGATAATCATATTGTTTCATAAAACACCAAAGTTGTAATTCGTAATTCGGAATGCGTAATTCGTAATTATTATTTGAGAATTGCTTGGAATTTGGATGGATTTTCGCTTTTAAGGAGGAAGGCTTACGAGTGTAAGTCGAGTGAAAATACGCCAAATTACTGCAATTATCCTTCGTAATCT
>CALBKQ010000026.1 GCA_937895645.1 uncultured Clostridia bacterium | reverse complement strand
TGCTCTTTCAACACCCTTTACTACATTTTCACTTCTTAAGTTCATAAGTTTTGCCTCCGTTTGTTTATGGTGAGAACTAATCCCCCACTATACATTGAATTCTATTTTATACTTATGTTTCGGAATTTGCAAGTATAAATATAAAAAACATTTATATTTGCATTTTTTGAAAGAATGGTGTATAGTAGTTTTTAATGTTTTCGTGATTGGAGAAATATTCAATGGAAAATTTATCACAAAGAACTGCTGAAACACTCAAAAGAATGATTGTTGAAGAGCATAAATATAATTACGGTGAGAAGTTGCCTAATGAAAATGAATTATCACAAGAATTAGGTGTAAGTCGTTCTACACTTCGTGAAGCTATCAAAACACTTATTTCTAATGGTGTGCTTGTTGTTAAGCGTGGTAAGGGCACTTTTGTTGCAGAAGAAATTGACCAATACACACAAGGTATTGAAGTAAATGATTTCTTAAAGAAAAAGGTTACTCTTCGCGACTTATATGAAACTCGACTTATTTTTGAGCCTGAAGCAGCGGCTCTTGCTTGTAAGCGTGCTACAGACGAAGAAATAGCAGAGATATTAAGACTTGGTGAAATCTGTCAGAATGAAATCAGAAATGACCCGTCAGGTAAAAAACGCATTGAGTCAGAAAGTGCGTTCCACGCTGCTATTCTTAAGGCTTCTCACAATGAGTTTTTAGGTCAGTTTTTACCTATTCTCACAAACACTATTCAAAAGACTATTGAACTGAACTTTAATCTTGATATTATTGCCGAAGAAGCTTACAAAGACCATATTACGATTATGAACTTCCTTAAAAACAGAGATTCGGTTGGTGTTAAAAGTGCTGTTACCATTCACCTACACCACGCAGTTATTAACGAACAGATTTCTTTTGAATGATTTTGGGAATTTTTGAAAAAAGGTATTGACAATTTGATAATCTGATATATAATAGTTGTATGACAACGTAAACAAGATGTCAAACAACTATTATTTTTATATTTAGGAGATTTTATTATGTCACAGCAAAGAATGTTTTATCAAGAAGATTGTAATTTAGGTTTGTTAGATGGCAAGACTATTGCAGTTATTGGTTACGGTAGCCAAGGTCATGCTCACGCCCTTAACGCTAAAGAGTCAGGTTGTAATGTTATTATCGGTCTTTACGAAGGTAGTAAATCATGGGCAAAAGCTGAAAAACAGGGCTTCGAGGTTTACACAGCAGCAGAAGCAGCAAAAAAGGCTGACATCATTATGATTCTTATTAATGACGAATTACAGGCTGATATGTATAAGAAAGATATTGAGCCAAACCTTAAAGATGGCGATATGCTTATGTTCGCTCACGGTTTTAATGTTCACTTCGGTTGCATCACACCTCCATCATTCGTTGATGTTACTATGATTGCACCAAAGGGTCCTGGTCATACAGTTCGTTCAGAATATCAGGCAGGTAAAGGTGTTCCTTGTCTTGTTGCTGTTCATCAGGATGCAACAGGTAA
>CALBKQ010000025.1 GCA_937895645.1 uncultured Clostridia bacterium | reverse complement strand
ACTTCCTCTTACTAAGAAAGAAAAAGAACAGATAGTTGTTGAAGAAATTGTTGCACCTGAAATCCCTGTAACCGTTGTGCCTGACGAAGTGCTTGAAGAAATTCCTGACATTCCTGAAGAAATAGCAGAAGAAACTACAGAAACCGAAACAACTGAAGATATACCGGAAGAAACTCCTGTACAAGAGGCAGAAAGCCTTGAAGAAGTTATTTCTGAAGAAAATACTGTTACGGAAACAGAATCACCTTTTGTAATAGGAGGTGGCGAAGATGAGTAATAACAATACTTTCAAACGAATTATAAACAGTGCTGTTATTAAAAACCCTTTGCTTTTTGAGGCAATTGGTCTTTGCCCTGTTGTTGCAATTGCAGTTTCACTTCGTCTTTCAATTTTCCTTGCAGTTGTTACTGCAATCGAAATGATTGTTTGCGAAGTGTTGGCATCACTTTTACTTAAAAATGTGCGTCGTTACTGGCGTGTTGCATTATACGCAATTTTCGGCGTGGGTGTTATTTTCCCAATAATGATTTTTGTAAACAGATTTTTCCCTGATATATCAATTAACTTTGGTATTTATCTGCCACTTATGGCTGTTAACTCTCTTATTGCTTTGCATTGTGAACGTGTTGCTGTTAAAAATAATGTAAAAGATAGTTTTGTTGACGCAGTTTCTGCTTCATTAAGTTACAGCGCAGTTACTATACTTGTAGGATTTTTACGTGAAATATTTGCAAATGGCTCAATCGCAGATGTAAGCATAAATATGCCCGTTAAATTTCCTGCTCTTGCAACACCATTCGGCGGACTTCTCATAATCGGATTTTTAGCAGCAGGGCTTAAAGCCTTTGTAATGAAAAAATATCCTGACAAATCTCCTGACCGCGCTTTTGATACATCTGAAATTCGTCGTTCACTTCGCGGTTCACTGAAAGAACTTATGAAAGATGACTTTGACCCTTACGGTGAAGGTACTAACGAAACTGAATCTGCATTTATACGCGTTCGTAAAGAGCGCAAACTTAAAGCAGAAGAAACACAGTTCAACACAAAGGAATTTACAGATGTTTCTGAAAACGAAGTGCAGACTACAGAAAAACCAGAAAAAACAAAAAAAGAAAAGAAAAAGAAAGACAAACCTTCAAAACTAAAAAAACAAACTGAAACTCCTCGTCGTGAGCTACGACCAAGAAATGAAAATGAGCGTACATATCTTGATGACTTTTCAGATATGCTTACTGAACTTGAAGAATATAAGAGTCGTACAGACACAGAAACTGAAAAAACTGACGGAGGTGATGAGGAATGAGTATCTTCTTAAAACTTATTTCAGCCGCCCTTTATGTTATGATTTTTCAGAATCTTATCTTCAACGGTGGTTATGGTATAAGCGAAGCAGTGCGAATGAGTGCCAAGCCTCGTCAGTTAGTACCAATGGCAATATTTATCACATATTTTTCTACAATCGTTTCAACTGTTTGCGTACTTCTTGACAAAATCACATTTGTTCACGGTCTTAACGAGATGTTACACGCAATTTTATTTATGGGTGTATTACTTGTTGTCTATGTGCTTACAATGGCAGTAGTGTTGATTTACGGTAAAGTAACACCTCGAACAGTCCGTAGAATTGGTATTGCTGCATTCAATACACTTGTTTTGGCAGTACCATTTATCAACTATCGTTCTGCATTCTCACCATTTGAGGCAGTTGGTGCAGGACTTGGTGCTGGTGTTGCTTATGTTATTGCAGTTTTGCTTATTAACAACGGACTTAAACGCCTTGATATGAACAAAACTATTCCTGCATGTTTTAAGGGAACTCCGGCAATGTTTATTTATACAGCTATTCTTTCCCTTGCATTTATAGGAATTTCAGGCTCATCAATTTTTATTTAAGGATTAACTATGGCAAAAAATGAAAATGCCCCAAGAAGACTCAAGGGCTACTACGGATTTTCAAAAAAATACCCGTCTCGCCGTGGGGACAGACCTATTCACGAAACCCCAAAAGCGAAAAAAAGAGAACGCGCTAAAAAGATTTTAGGTGGCGTTTTGTTGGTATGTCTTTTTGTGTTCTCTTTCATTTTTGCCAAGTTCTGTTATAATCTTTCAACTCGTCCTTTACCACAACAAGAAGAGAATACTACACCAACCATTACTGCAGATAATCTAGGAACAATCCGTGCAACATATATTGAAAATCAGGTGTTAGGTGAAATAACTGACCTTTCTAAAGCACTTGATGAAGCAAAACGCAACGGATTTAACGCGGTTGCGCTCGATTTCAAAACACAAGAAGGTGTTTTGACTTATGACTCTTCTTTACTTTCATATTCTTCTGACATAAATGTTATAGACTCTGTTATAATTGATAAAATAAAATCGGAAGGATTTATAATTATCGCAAATATTTATTGTTTTGAAGATACTATTGCCCCTCAAAGACTTAACGCCTATGTGTATGAAAATGCAGAAAAAACTAAAATCTGGTTTGATGATTCTGCAATCAACGGTGGAAGAGTATGGCTTGACCCTACAAACGTAAAAACAACAAACTATATTTGTTCCGTAATTAAAGAAGTATCCGGCTTGGGTGCAGATTGCATATACCTTCAATCTGTGGAATTCCCTACTGCACGAAAAAACGCAACACCTGTATATACGGCAGATGATACAACTCTTAACCGTAATCTTGTACTTATGAGTTTCATAGAAAACGCTGTAAAATCTGCAGGTGACAGACCAATCATATTAGGTATGCCACTACTTTGTGCAACTGATGGCGACCGTGAAAAATGGGGCGGCAGCCTTTTTGACACGGCTGCTCCCGTTTGCTCACCGATGCTTACTCCCCCTGAAAACAGTAACTATATTTCATATGTTGAAAACAATTACATTGTTATGAATGATAAAGCAAAAAACAACTTTTCTACTATTAAAATTATTCCAACAGTTAAAAATCAGACCGAAGACCCTGAATTTTACGAAAAAATGTCGGAAAGTAAGGCAGAGAGTTATATAATTCTGCCTTGATTTTACAAAAAGACTTGAAATACAATAAATTTTATTGTATTATTTATAGTGTATTAAAACAAAAAACGGAGGTATAATACCTATGGTATCAGCAGGTGATTTCAGAAACGGCGTAACATTTGAAATGGATGGTAACGTTTACCAAATCGTTGAATTCCAGCATGTTAAACCTGGTAAGGGCGCTGCTTTCGTAAGAGCTAAAATTAAGAACGTTATTTCAGGTGGTGTTGTTGAAAGAACATTCAACCCAACTGAAAAGTACCCAACAGCAGTCATTGAAAGAAAAGATATGGAATATTCTTACAGTGACGGTGGTCTTTACTACTTTATGGACCAGGAAACATACGATATGGTTCCTGTAAATGCTTCAGACCTTGGCGACA
>CALBKQ010000024.1 GCA_937895645.1 uncultured Clostridia bacterium | reverse complement strand
CTCATCATTCGCTCTTGCCATTCTTAAAAGATCATTCTTAGTTGTATTATTCAAAAATCCTAAATTGATTGCATCTTCTATGTCCCTTCCCACATAAGCAATTTTATCCGAAATCTTTACAACACACCCCTCCCATGTCGATGGCTGATACTGACCCGGTTGTTGAAATTCTGACAAGTCTATAAGCTCTTTTCGAGGCTTTAAACCATTTTCATCAACTTCACCACAGTGTGAAATAATGCCATCTCTAACAGCATATGTTAGATTAAGGTTTTTACATTTTTTATAAAAAAATAAATCATTTAAATTGTTTTAACCTTGTAATAAAAGATTGTTTGCTTATCGATTTTAAATATGGTTATACAGAAGCTAATATTACTTGGTTAGGGAATTATCCTATAACTTGTACTTCGAAAACTAAAAATACATACAAACAAATATATTTACATGCAGCAAATCCGTCTATAGTCCATTATACTGGGGGAAATCCTTTATTACCAACATATAAAAATAGTTATTCTGCATTATGGTGGAAATATGCGCAACAGTCATATATTTATGATCAAATAAAAAAATTAAGAAATACAAACAGGTTTAAACTTTCTTCAACATCAGCGCAGAATTCGTTTAAGTATGGGTGGTTGTTGTCTAGGATTGCGCCGTATATTAAGCCGTATTGGTTTAGAATTCTTTTAGGCTTCTTGATTGCTATTCCTTTAGGTTTACTAGATGGGGTTACGGCGTTTGCATTAAAACCATATATGGATTATGTTATAGGTGGAAAAGCCCTTGAGTTTGGTTTTAATGGAATGGATTTTTCTGTTTCAAGTTTGCAGATGGCTTATCTGATACCTATTGGGGTTATCTTATTTGCAATAATTCAAGGTGTTTTAAGATATTTAAATACATATTTATCTGACTGGATTAGTTTAACTATTGCAAATAGCGTTAAAGAAGCAACAGGAAGTACAGATACATATAATGTTCCTTAGTTAAAGGAGTATATTGCAGATACAATTAAACCTGTTAATCGAGCAGTTCCAAGTCTTGCTCTGAATGCCTCCTACGGTAGTGTTATAGCAGCAACCTATCAACATGAAGGTTATGTCACGGCAGGGGCAGAAAGCACTGTAATGCATCTCCCAACTTAGGGTGCTACTACCATTACACCTACAACTGAACCCTAGACCGCAGTAAGTGCGGGAACATTTGTAACGGGAGATATTGTGGTTGAGGCCGCGGAAGGTGGTAGTGGGGAAACTGTTGTTGATGATGTATCGAAGGCAATTATTACAAGAACAATTACTGAAATTGAAGATGATAATATTGAGACGATTGGTGACTGCGCATTTGCGAACTGTCGCAGCCTTACCACAGCAAATTTCCCTGTATGTACAAATATTGGTAGCAGCGCGTTCACCTATTGTTCTAATCTTACTTCAATAAGTTTCCCTATATGCACAACACTTAAAGCCTGTGCATTCGAGAACTACGTCAACACCGATTTCGCCCCAGGGGAGTTCTGCAGCGTTAGCCATTGCATAGATCTTAAGAGTCTTGCCGTCAACTGTGATTGTACCTGCTTCGTCGTCAGCTTCAACTGTGTGAAGACCTTCGCCGATTCTTCCGCAGTAACCGCCCTGAGCTGTGTCGTACTTAAGAAGAGTAGCAAGCATTGATGGTTTTGTGAGGTCGTTGATAGCAACAACATCATAACCTTCTGCGCCGAACATCTGTCTGAAAGCAAGACGTCCGATACGGCCGAAACCGTTAATAGCAACTTTAACTGACATTTTGAATTCCTCCAAATAAATTATTTACATTTATTAGTATGCATAATTTTGCATATATTATTTTATATCTTTTTAAGTAAATATGCAAGTGTTATTTTGAAAAATTTGGCATTTTGTGAACTTTTTGTCAATGTGTTCAAAAATCTGTGAATATTAAGGCAAAATGGGTATAAAATTTATAGTATGGGGGTGTAAAAATGCACTTTAACTGCACAACTTCTTGCAAAAATCAACAGCGTGAGCAGTTGCAACTAAAGTTTGACCAATGTTTTTTGAATGGTGACAAATCAGGACTTCGTGAGCAATACAAATTTTTGCGCCAGATTGAACTAAATTACAATGTTGATTATGACAATGAAATTATAGATATTTCATCACTTGCCCAGAGTATATCTGTTGCATGTGATATCCTCATAGCCGAAACAGGCGCTTCTGTTATTTATTGTGGCAACAAAACTTCGCCTGCACTTTGTAATCAACGTTTTTTCACGAAAGCACTACTTAATCTTATTTCAAACGCATATCTTTATGGTTGTGAAAGACTTATTACCGTTAAAACTATTGAAATGGCAGATTTCATTCGTATTGAAGTACAGAACAGTGGTGCATTTATAAATAGTGATACAGGAAAAGGACTCACTTTTGTCCGTAATATCTGCAAAAATGCAAATGGCAGATTTTTTATTGAGCAATCCCCAACCGAAACCCGTGCAGTCATGATTTTTGAAAAAGCCCGCAATTATAAAGGCTTGAATAATGTTGATTTTTACTCACTCATAAATGATAGACTTTCACCTGTTTATATTGAAATGTTTGGAATGGAATACCATTGAAAATGCAGAATGCAGAGTGCAGAGTGAAAAATGAAAGCGAGAGTCTTTACTCTCGCTTTTTAAGATATGTTTATTCTCTACCCAGTAACCAGTTGACAGATACTTCTAAAATGTCCGCCAACGCATTCAATTCAATATCCGAAACCGGTCTTTTTTGACCTTCAAGAAGTGAAAGTGCAGGAGAACTGATTTCTACACCGTGTAGTTGTAATTGCGTGAGCAACTCAACCTGTTTCATATTCTTCTTTTTTCTTGCTTCAGTAACACGAACACCAACAATATTACGATTGCCAAGTGCAAGTTTCCTCGTTTTCAAGTTGCTCACCACCTTTTCAACGATATTATATGTTAAAAAAGGCTTGATTTATTTCGTAATACCAAATATAATAAATTTAGTTATACCAAATATAAAAGCAATGGAGATACCTATGTCAGAAAATATTGAAAATTACAATTTTTTACCTGAACCAGAATATTCTGTAAAACATAGAAAAAGAATAAATCGATTATTTAGAGAAATTGTGGGGAGTCCAAATATACCTTATCCAGAAGTTGATAACTGTTTTGAATTAACACGAAGTAAAATTATTTTTGACTTCAAATCAAAAATAATACAACAAAAATGACCACCAATCTGGTGGTCATTTTTACTTAATTTTATTAATCAACTTTTACCGTCCAACCGAATGTATCTTCGATTTTGCCATACTGAATACCTGTAAGGGTATCATAAAGTTTCTGTGTAAGTTCGCCGATTTCAAAATTATTGATTTCGACAACATCATCCTTGTATCGAAGTGAACCTACCGGTGAAATAACTGCTGCAGTACCTGTACCGAATACTTCTTCAAGAGTTCCGTTTTTGCCTGCTTCCATAATTGTATCAATAGCAAGTTTGCCTTCGTTTACTTTATAGCCCCAATTTTTAAGAACTTCAATACAACTCATTCTTGTGATACCAGGAAGAACTGTACCTGATGTAGCTGCTGTATAAATTTCGCCGTTAAGCTTGAACATAATGTTCATAGCGCCAACTTCTTCAACATACTTTCTTTCAACGCCATCAAGCCAAAGCACCTGTGAATAACCAAGTTTATGTGCTTTTTCACCTGCTGCCATAGATGCTGCATAGTTACCGCCGCATTTAATAGAACCTGTGCCACCTGGACATGCACGTACAAATTCTTCTTCAACATAAATTTTAACAGGATTAAGACCCTCTGCATAATAAGCACCTGATGGTGAGCAGATAATGATAAACTGATAACTTGCCGATGCTTTAACGCCAAGAACAGGCTCAGTTGCGATTGTGAATGGTCTGATATAAAGGCTTGTATCAGGCTCTGATGGAACCCAATCTTTATCAACAGAAACAAGAGTTTTAACTGCCTCTACGAAATCTGCAACAGGGATTTGTGGAATACAAAGTCTATCGTGTGTTGACTGCATTCTCTCAGCATTCTTGTCAGGACGAAAAAGTTGAACACTACCGTCTGCACAGCGATATGCTTTAAGCCCTTCAAAGCATTCCTGAGCGTAATGAAAAACAAGTGCTGATGGGTCAAGCACTACAGGTTGATATGGTACAACTCTTGCGTCGTGCCAACCTTGTCCCTCGTCATAGTCCATAATAAACATATGGTCTGTGAATATATGACCAAAGCCAAGATTTTTCCAATCAGGTTTTGCTTTTGGTGTAGTTGTTTTCTGAATTTTGATTTGCATTTGCGACATCTCCAATATGTGAAAATAGATTATTTGTGCTTATAATTAGGAACAAGACGTTTAAGATAATCACGCACTTCGTCAGGCTTTAAGTCTGCGATTGCTTTAATATCTTTTTCAATTTGTTCATCGTCAATAGCCAATGGCTTTGTAACAAAAATCTTGTCGTTACCTGTTTTTTGCCTTTCGTCAAGTTCTTCTTCCATTGAAAGTTCTTCATAAAGTTTTTCGCCTGGACGAAGACCTGTAAACTGAATTTCAATATCTTTATATGGCTCAAATCCTGAAAGACGAATAAGATTTTCTGCAAGAGATACAATCTTTACAGGCTCACCCATATCAAGAACAAAAATTTCACCACCTTTAGCAAGGCCACCGGCTTGTACAACAAGCTGACTTGCTTCAGGAATAGTCATAAAGTAACGGGTAATATCAGGGTGAGTAACTGTAATTGGGCCACCCTGTTCAAGCTGTTCTTTGAAAATTGGAATAACACTACCATTTGAACCAAGAACATTACCAAAACGAACTGCTGCAAACTTTGTGCCTTTTGTAATCTTACTGAAATGCTGAACAACAAGTTCGCATACACGCTTAGTAGCACCCATAACATTTGTAGGGTTAACAGCCTTGTCCGTTGAAAGAAGAACAAAATTTTTAACTCCGTATTCATTAGCGCATAAAGCGGTATTATATGTACCAAGAATGTTGTTCTTAACTGCTTCGTAAGGACTATCTTCCATTAAAGGAACGTGTTTGTGTGCTGCTGCATGGAAAACTGACGAAGGATTAAACTCTTCAAAAATTTCGCGAAGTCTGTTAAGGTCACGAACAGAACCTATACGGATTTCAATTTGTGGTGCACCACAATACTTTCTATCAAGTGAGTTTTTAAGAGTAAATGCATTATTTTCGTAAATATCGAAAATAACAATTTTTTCAGGCTGGTATCTTGCAATCTGTCGGCAAAGTTCACTACCGATTGAGCCGCCACCACCTGTTACAAGTACTGTTTCGCCTGTAACATATTTACAAACATCAGGGTCAAGTTTGATTTCAGGACGAGAAAGCAAGTCAAGCACATCAACCTTACGGATTTTATCTGTATATGACTTGTTTGGTCCGCCGAGTTCGTCAATATTAGGCGCAGTTTTAAGATTGCAACCTGTTGCCATGGCTATTTCAAGAATTTCACGCTTACGCTGAGCCGTTGCTGACGGAATACAATAAATAATCTCGTTTACATCAAACTCTTTTACAAGTCTTGGAATATCTGCAATTCCACCCGCAACAGGAATACCACGAATTCTGAGCTTCTGTTTTTTTTCGTCATCATCAACAATTACAACAGGTGAGCCGAATTTGTAACCTGAAATGCTCATTTCATAGAGAACTGAGTTTGCCATATCGCCTGCGCCGATAATCATAATGCGCTTGTTGGCAACGCCACGACGACGATTTTTATCTGAGCGCATTGCACGATATGCTTTATAGAATGTTCGTATACCTGAACAGAACATACAGATAAACAAAAATGCCTCAACATATACAGCAAAAGGAGGGCAGTTGATACCAAAAATATGACCTGCCTTCATAAATATATAGTCGATTGTAAAGCATATTGCTGTAGCAAAGCCTGCACAGAGAACTGTATTCGTAAGTTCATAGAATCCCATATACTTCCATAAATTTCTATACAATTTTCGAGCAAGGAAAAGTCCTATATAAACAACAGTTACGTAAGGTATACGAACTGCAAGTTTTTCAATTTCACCCTCATAAAATCTAAAAAAGTTATGTAAAAACAGCGAAAGAAAATATGAGCCATTAACAACAATAATGTCGAACATTATCATTAAAAGTTGTTGCATTCTTGAACGGGTAAAAAACTTCTTCAAAAATTTCACCTCATTATAAAATCATTCTTAACATAGTATTTTACTCTTATTTGCTAACATTGTCAACGGAAAGTATAACCTATTTGCGCATTATTTTATTGTTTTGCTTTACATTTTCATTCCTGAATGTTAAAATTATACTGATTAAATATGGGAGGAACAAATATGATTGGTTTAGGCAGATGGACAGGCACTATTGAAACTTCAATGATTAGTGGAAGCGCCATTGTTGATATTACTGACAATAACGGTGAATACGCATTTTCTGTTGAAACCGACTCTATTAAAACTATCCCTGATTTTACAGTTTACGATATTGTTGAAAGCGGTAATACTTTAAGCGGAAAAGCAGATATTGAAATTATGGGAAAGGTATCTGTTCAGATTTTTGTAGAATTTACAAGTGACACTACATTCAACGGCTATATTAAAGTTCCTTTCTTTGGAAAGTTTGAAATAAAAAATGGTAGAAAAATAGGTTAATTATGAACAAGTCAAAACAAATCTGCCCCCACGCTAAAAAATGTGGCGGATGTCAGTTATTAAATCTTTCATATGAAGAACAATTAAGACATAAACAAGTAAAAGTTATTCGTCTTTTAGGAAAGTTCTGCCATGTAGAAGAAATTATTGGTATGGAAAATCCGTATAATTATCGCAACAAGGCACAATATGCCTTTGGTCGTGGCAGAAACGGACAAACCATTGCTGGTGTTTATCAGTCGTCAACTCATAAAATTGTTGATATTGAAAGCTGTATGCTAACAGACCCTAAAGCTGACGAAATTGCAAATACTGTAAAGAAACTGCTTAAAAGTTTTAAGTTAAAGCCTTATGACGAAGTTACAAGACAAGGATTTTTACGACATGTTCTTGTGAAAACTGCATTCCGTAGTGGTGAAGTTATGGTAGTGCTTGTAACAGCTACACCACAATTCCCATCAAAACGTTCATTTATCAATGCACTTGTGGGCAGACATCCTGCAATCACAACTATTGTGCAGAATATCAACAACAAATTCACAAGTATGGTATTAGGCGACAAAAGTGAAGTTCTTTTTGGTGATGGTAAAATTACAGAAGAACTTTGCGGACTTAAATTCCGTATTTCTCCAAAGGCGTTTTATCAAATTAACCCTGTGCAGACTGAATTTTTATACAACAAAGCCCTTGAGTATGCTGATTTCAAAGGTGATGAGCGTATTATTGACGCTTATTGTGGTACAGGTACAATCGGTCTTATCGCAAGTAAGAATGTTAAAAATGTCTTAGGTGTTGAAATTAACAAAGACGCCGTAAAAGATGCTAAAGAAAATGCAAAACTCAATGGTATTGAAAATATAAAATTCTTTACTGCTGATGCAGGTAAGTTTATGGTTGATTTGGCAAACAGTGACGAGAAAATTGACGCAGTTATAATGGACCCTGCCCGCGCTGGCAGTGATGTGCCTTTTTTATCTTCTCTTATAAAACTCAACCCCCAAAAAGTAGTTTATGTAAGTTGCAACCCTGAAACATTAGCAAGAGATTTACTGTATCTCTGTAAAAATGGATATAAAGTAAAAAAAATTCAACCTGTGGACATGTTTCCACACACCGACCATGTAGAATGTGTATGTTTAATTGAAAGGAAATAGATTATGGGACTTTTTAATATTTTCAAGAAAAAAGAGGCACTTACCGAAGAACAGATTAAGTGGAATTACTTATGGGAATTATGGTCACAGGAAGAAATCGGTGCACCATATGACGCACTTATGACCTATGATAGTGAAATCAACAATGGTGGTCACGCACAGTTTTTCTATAATGTATCAAATTGTGGTGATTTAGCAAAAGCCGTCGCAAATCTGTGTGAAGTTTTACCAACAGATTTAGGAAACAATTTGCAAAAGGCTTATGATGTTTTCTTGAAATCTGCGGAAGAAGAAAATGAAGAACTTGACAACATTCTCAGTGAATGTGACAATTTCTTTTATGATAACGAAAACCTGGTAACAGATATTTTACAAGCATACGCAAACGAAAATATTGAGATTTAATCGGTAACAACTATGGATGTTTTAACAACAGAAAAATCTACATTAAAACTTAACCCCAGAACACCTTATTATGATTATTTGAGAGTTCTTGCTACATTTGCAGTAATCATTCTTCATGTGGCTGCACAAAACTTCAAAAAAGTTGAACTTGGTTCTTTTGAATGGGACGTCTTTAATTTTACTGATTCTGCTGTGCGTTGGGGTGTACCAGTTTTTGTAATGATTAGTGGTGCATTATTTTTAGACAACAACAAACCACTGACTCTTAAAAAACTTTATGGCAAAAACATTTTAAGAATTGTCACCGCCTTTATATTCTGGTCTGCTGTTTATGCTACATATAACGTGCTTAATGGAAAATCCTTACGTGATGGTGTTCTCATTTTTGTTAGAGGAAATTATCATTTGTGGTTTTTGTTTATGATTGCAGGATTATATGTAATTGTTCCTCTTTTAAGAAAAATTACGGCAAGTAAATCGGCAACACAATATTTTATTGTTATTGGTTTTATTTTTTCTTTTTTGATTCCAAGAACAATCAATCTTCTTCAAATACTGAAAATACCACACACAACAGATTTGCTTAAGGCGATTTCAGCTGCTTTTGACAATGTATATTTTAATTTCACATCAGGTTTTGTTTTGTATTTTGTGCTTGGTTATTATATAAGCCATTATGACATAAAAAAGTCTTTGCGGATTGTTGCTTATGTAATTGGCTTTATTGCCTATCTCTTCACTGCATTTTTCACAGACTGGATTTCATTAAGAAACAACAAAGCAAACGCAGACTTTTTTGAAAATCACACCATTAATGTGTTATTACTAGCAGTTGCAGTATTTATTTTTGCAAAATATGTGCTTTCAAAAATAGAATTACAAGGACTAGCCTCAAAGCTTATTTCGTTCTTCTCAAAATATAGTTTTGGAGTGTATCTTGTTCACATTCTTGTGCTTGATATTTTCAAAACAAAACTAGAAATCACTACACTTTCATTCCACCCTGTTATTTCTATTATTATACTAACTGTTGCTGTTGCAACTATTTCTTACGCAATATCTTTTATATTAAATCATATTCCAATTCTAAAAAAATACATTGTATAAAAACAAGAGGTGAAAACAATGTTTGAAATTAAAAACAAAGAATTCTACATGGACGGTAAGCCGTTCAAAATCTATTCAGGTGCTATGCACTATTTCCGTACTGTGCCTGAATACTGGGAAGACCGTCTTACAAAACTTAAATTGGCAGGATTCAACACAGTTGAAACATACACTTGTTGGAATCTTCACGAACCAAAACCCGGTGAATTCAATTTTGACGGTATTCTTGACATTGAGCGTTTTGTGAAAACTGCACAGAAAGTTGGTCTTTATTGTATTGTAAGACCCGGCCCATATATCTGTGCTGAATGGGACTTCGGCGGACTTCCTGCGTGGTTACTTAAAGATAAAAATATGCAAATCCGTTGTATGTACCCTGATTTTCTCACTTGTATTGAGCGTTACTACAAAGAGTTGCTTGGCAGATTAAAGCCACTTTTAATGACTAATGGTGGTAACATTATTGCAATGCAGGTTGAAAACGAATATGGTTCTTACGGTAACGATAAGGATTATCTTCGTTTTGTTGAAAAACTTACACGCGATTGTGGAATTGATGTTCCTCTTTTCACATCTGACGGCAACTGGAAGAATATGATTTCAGGTGGCTCATTACCACACATTTATAAAGTTCTTAATTTTGGTTCAAAGGCAAAAACTGCTTTTAACTGCTTAAAGGATTTCGAAAATGACGGACCTAATATGTGTGGTGAGTTCTGGTGTGGTTGGTTTGACCATTGGCGTGATATTCACCACACAAGAAAAGCTGACGAAATTGTTAAAGAAGTTCAGGACTTTTTAGACTGTGGTGCAAGTTTCAACTTCTATATGTTCCATGGTGGTACAAACTTTGGATTTAACGCAGGTGCAAACCATAATCCAGGTAAGGCTTATGAGCCAACAATCACAAGTTATGACTACTGTGCACTTCTTAATGAATGGGGCGATTATACCCCTGCTTACCACGCAGTACGCCAGTTGTTACATAAGCACCAAGGACTTGAAATGCAAGAGTTACCACCTTCTCCCGAACTTCAGACAATCGGAAAAGTTTCGCTCACTGAATCTGCAAGTCTTTTTGAAAATCTTGATAATATCGGCGAAAAGCATAGAGTGCCTGTTCCTGAAAGCATGGAATATTTTGGTCAGAACTTTGGTATGATTTACTATGAAACAGTAATCAAAGGCCACTATGACCCAATCCCATTGATGATTAGAAATGTTCACGATTTCGGCTTTGTTTATGTTGACGATAAATACAAGAAATTCATTGACAGAACAGTTTACACACAAAGTGGAAAAATCTCTCTTGGCTCAATCTTCAAGAAATTTACAAAAGATGACCAGGACACAACAACGGTATTTATCGGCTCTGTTGATGGCGAAAAGAAAATCGGTCTTCTTGTTGATACTATGGGACGCGTTAACTATGGCGAAAAGATGATGGACAGAAAGGGCTTTTCTGACATCTATATTGCAAATCAGCGTCAGATGGGTTATGATGTCTGGACTTTACCACTTGATAATCTTGATAAGCTTACATACAAACCTGTTGAAAGTTTTAACAAGGACAATGGTGCTATGTTCTATAAAGGAACATTCAAGGCTGACTCAAAGGCTGATTGTTTTGTTCATCTTGACAACTTTGATAAAGGTTATGTATGGGTTAACGGGTTTAACCTTGGTAGATATTGGAAAGTTGGTCCACAAAAATCGCTTTATCTTCCAGGTTGTCTTCTTAAAGAAGAAAATGAGATAGTTGTTCTTGAAACAATGGGTATGAAAAAACCTGAAATTACAATTACAAATCAACACGATTTAGGGTAAAAGAAAAACGGAGCAAAGTGCTCCGTTTTTTTATTTTATTCAAAAAATTCATTTTCAACACTTACACATAAGTAATGGTATATTGGCAAGTGATATTCCTGTATTTTGTAGGTTTCTGTAGATGGTGCACAGATTGTAACATCTGCAATATTTTTTAATGCTCCACCTGTTTTGCCCGTCAAGGCAACAACCTTTACGCCAAGGGCTTTTGCAACTTTTACTGCATTTACAACATTCTTTGAATTTCCTGATGTCGAAATCGCTATCAACAAGTCATTTTCGTTTGCATACCCATAAACTTGTTGCGCGAAAATCATATCTGCATCATTATCATTTATAGTTGCAGTCATAAGGGAAGTGTGTGCAGAAAGTGAAATCGCAGGCAAGGCACCTTGTAGTTTTTCTCTTAATTCTTGTGGTATTCTCTCGTCAGTTACTTTTCTTGATTTGAGAAATCCTTTCATAAGCTCACCAACAATATGGTCAGCATCTGCTGCACTTCCGCCATTACCACAAACAAGGATTTTGCTACCATTTTTATATGTATCAATCATAAGTGCAAGAGCGTTTTCAATATCTTTTGCACAAATATTCAGTTGCGGGTATCGTTCAAACAAATCCATATTATTCATCCTTAAAAAGCGACAAAAAGTCTTTATCACAAAAATCTTTTATAATAATATTTGTTCCGAGTTTTTTGTGTAATTCTCGTTGAAAATCTGCATTTTCGGGAAGTCTACTAACTACAAATGCACCCATTTGCACTCCTGCTTGAATTTCGGCACGACCGTCACCTATTACAAGCACATTTTCGCCTTTTACACCTAAATCTTTAAGAAGTTTTTGCATAACCATATCTTTTGGCATTTTTCCCGTCCAAGTTGAACCGATTATATCTTCAACCAACTCGCCTTTACCGATTTTATAGCCAAGCGTTTCAACTTCCTCGTGCATTCCCATACCTTTTTCCACAACAGCACCCGTTATAAAATAATTTTTGACACCATTATCTTTTAGGAATTGTAAAAACTCTATTGAACCTTTTATTCTGAACTCATTGGGGTTTTCTTTTGCTTTTTGTAGGTTTTTATCGCGACAAAATCCGTTGAGCACTGCCTCATAAAGTTTGAAAAGCCTTGGAGTTTGCGATTTTAACATTTCGGTCATTTCATAAGTTTCCGGCAAGTCGTCATAATACTCAATACCGTTGTTAATTCTCTCAATAATCTGAGAATTTGTCTGCATATCGCATTTGACATTTATTTTACCCTCCTGTACTGACCTACGGATTGCCCACTCCATTTGGGTAAGTGCCGAAAGCCCCGCAGACTCAATACAAAATTGGTCAGTTTCAGGGAGTTTCTTTGTCCCCGCAAGAGAAATGAGCCGATTTTGATTTTCAATACTGTCAAAATCATTTGGCAAACCGTTTGCTATTACATCATAAAGGCAAATGCTCATAACAGGTGGCCAGTCACGAATTAAAGAATGAGTGCCGTCAATATCGTGAAAAGCATATTTTATTTTGTGAGTTTCACGAATTTTCAGCATCACATTTTCTCCTTACTTTTTTGGTCCTGGTCTGTGCTTTGCAGTATATTCAAGTGTTGTGATTTTGATGATACTTACAATAGTTGTCATCTTGTCTTCGAACTCAAAATCTTTACCTGTTTGTGTTTTCATAAGCACAGATAAGGCGAGTTTTTTCTCTTCTACATCTTCAACAATTTCGGCAATTCCCCTGCCCATAACACTAGCATAAGTAATACCATATTTACAAGCGACTTCGCCCTCAAATGGCACAATATCGCAATCCATTTCATAGAAAACCTTTGGATTTGCTCGGATTAAGTCAAGCTTTCTGCCACGCTTTGCACCGTGAAGATAAATTGTAAGTTTGCCATCTTCCATTATATAGCCATAATTCATTGGCACAACATAGGGCTCGTCGCCATCAACTAAACCCAAATGCAAAATCTTAGATTTATCAAGAATTTTTATAATTTCGTCTGTGTCAGTAACCTGACGTTCACGTCTTGTCATTCCGTTCATAAAATACCCCTACTCTTTAATATCGTATGTCTTTGACATTTTGCTCAATGCTTCTTCTCTTGTGATTTTACCTGTGTTGCAGTCAATCATAATCTGAACATCTTTGTCTTTAAGGTCATAGAACAACCATACAATATATGATAAAAGTCCACCTATTGCAGGAATAAGCATAAAGATTAACCAAAGCATATCTAAAGCATGTTGTGTTTGTGTTACTCCGCTTTGCTCTAATTCCTGGAATGAACCTACTTCTACTACTTTCCAGCCTACTGATGGGAGTCCGAGTATAAAAAGACCTAGTGCGCCGGAAATTGAACCTGTAAGTTTTGCCATAAAGGTCTGTACTGCAAAGGTAATGCCCTTTGCTTCTGTACCACTCTTAAAGTATCCATATTCAGCACAGTCAGGTGTGAACATAAACATTTCAAGGCTGACTACCGCCAATGGAACTGAGCGTATAGTAAAGAGAATTATGTAAACAACTGCATTGTCATAGCCGATTGCCCACATAACAAAACTGATTATTACATACATGAGCAAACACACGCGATTTACTTTCATTTTGTCGTACCTGCGTATAAGTTTTGGTAACAACAATGAAATTATAAGTTGTGGAATTGTACCCACTGCACCTACAATTATTGAGAACAATGCACTGTGGAAAAGATAATATGAAACATAAAGTGTAAACGCGTTGCCAATACTGAGTGATGAATAGAAGAAAATTCCTAAATAATATATAAACAAGTACTTGTTTTTTACGAGATATGAGAACATTTTTCTAATTGTAAATGTTTCTTCACTTTCGGTACTAAATCGCTCTTTTAGTTTGAAAGATGCAGGCGACATTAAAGCAAATGCGATAACACAAATAATTATTGATATCATACCATAATTCATACCAACCTTTTCGCTAACAAGAATAGTTGATAATGTAGATGTAATACCAACGCCTATATAAGTATAAATGCTCTTGTATGACTGAATACTGTTTCTTTCGTCAACGCTTTGGCTCATAGAAGTAAGTACGCCAAAAATCGGCACATCGCAAAGAGTATAAGCTGTGTCCCAAAGAATATATGCAACTGCAAACCAAGCCAATTTTACAGTTTGTGAAGAGCCAGAAGGAATAATAAAGGTCAGTATTGTTGCAATTGGAATGAGTATTGTTGAAACGCGTATCCAAGGTAGATATTTTTTGCCACTTTTGAACTTGATTGAGTCAAAGATTACGCCGAAAAGTGTGTCATTAACTGCATCCCATACTTTAACAACAAGCATAACTGTTGCCGACTTAATTGGGTCAACACCCAAAAACAAAAGATATGTAGTAAGGCACACATTAAAAAGTGTATAAATCATATTCTGACCTGCAAAATATGAATAATAACTCATTCTTTCAACGGGCTCGGTTGTCCAACCATCTTTGGTTGCAAAAACCTTTTTAACTAATGAAGCAACTGCCATATTTATTCCTCCCTATTTTTATGCTTTAATCAAAAGTGCGACTGATTCTGTATGACTTGTGCGAGGGAACATATCAACTGGTGTTACTTCTTTTGTTTCGTAGCCCAATTCCTTAAGAATTGCACAATCTCGTGCTTGGGTTGAAACATCACAAGAAACATAAACAATTTTCTTTGGTTTCATTTCTGCAACATATTCTAAAACTTCTCTGTCACAACCTTTTCGTGGTGGGTCTAGAATTACTGCGTCTGGCTCGACATTCTTATCTTTAAGAATTTTCACTGCATCTTTTGCGTCGCCACAGTAAAATTCACAATTTTCAATATTATTGTTTTTAGCGTTGACTTTAGCATCTTCAATAGCTTCGGGAATAATCTCAACACCGATTACTTTTTTTACCTTATTCGCCATTGAAAGTCCGATTGTTCCTGCACCACAATAAAGGTCAAGGACTGTTTCACTACCCTTAGCGCCTACATATTCACTCGCTTTGTTGTATAACAATTCGGCGCAATCGTGGTTTACCTGATAAAATGAAAGCGGTGAAAGTCGGATTTTCACACCACAAAGTACATCTTCAATATAATCTGCACCCCAAAGAATCTTACATTCAAGACCTAAAATCACATTGGTTTTTTCTGTGTTTTTATTGATTACAACAGACTTTAATCCATTTATTTTTAATAAATCATCAACTAATTCGTGAGATTTTGGAATTTCATCCCCATTGATTACAAGGCACACCATAATCTGCCCCGTTACAAAGGCTTTTCTTATGTAGATATGACGGATAAGTCCCGTATGATTTACCGAATCATAAGCCGAAATGCCGAATTCGGTCATCCAGTTTTTTACAATTTCAACAATTCTTGAAAATTCTTCAGGTTGTAAAATGCAGTCGGAAGAATTTATTATTCTATGGCTTTTTTGAGCATAAAAACCTGCAACTATACCCTTTTCAAATCCTACGGGGTATTGTGCTTTGTTTCTGTATCTTTCGGTTTTACAAGTGATAATATCATTCACTTTTACATCTAAATGAGCAAGGCGAGTGAATGCATCAACCACTTTTTGCTTTTTGAGTTGCTTTTCGGCATCATAAGAAATATGACGATATGCACACCCACCACAAGAGCGGAAATGTGGGCAATCAACATCTATTCTGTCTTGGGATTTCTTCAAAATCTGCTTGATAATGCCGATAGCATAAGTCTTTTTTGCCTTGATAATATGAGCAATTATAGTGTCACCTTTAGCCGCACCCGAAACAAACACAGCTTGACCATCATAATGCCCTACACCATTACCCTCGGCAGTATAGCCCTCAATATTCAGTTGTATATCTTGATTTTTTTGGAGTGACATACAAACAAATCCTTAAAGTTTTAATAATATACCTGCGACGGCCCCTAAAACCAACCAGAACGCAGGGTGTAATTTCTTTAATTTTTTAATAAACATAAGACCGAACACTACAACCGAAATGGCAATTACAGGTATTACGAATTCACCATTTACATAGAAAATCGGTTTGATAATACCAAAGACTGCAAATAAAACAAGGGCAGTAACAACAGGACGGATACCTGAAAATGCACCTTTTACATATTCGTTTTCTTTGAATGCTTTTAAGAAACCTGCAACTAAAATTATTACGATAACTGATGGTGTAACAAGACCCATTGTGGCAGTAATTCCACCTAAAACACCACCAAGAATGCCAAATTCACCAAATCCTGCATTATAACCTGCATAGGTCGCCATATTTACACCAATAGGTCCCGGTGTGCTTTCTGCAACAGCAACCATTACGCCTAACTGGTCTTCATTAAACCAACCGTAGTCGCTTCTTGCCAAATCTTGCAAGAAAGGAATTGTTGCAGGTCCACCACCTACGGCAAAAAGTCCAATTTTGAAAAACTCAAAAAACAAGTTCAAGAAGGTCATATAGCTTTATCCCCCTTGATTTTATTATAAACAACACCGACAATACCGCCGAAAATAACAAGTAAAATTGGTGTAATATCAAACACAAAACAAGCAACAAGTCCTATTATGAAAAGCACAACTGACATTACATTTACAAGGCTTTTTTTGCCAAGTGTAATTACGGTATGTGAAAGAAGTGCACAAACAATAGCGTTAATGCCTGTAAGTGCAGATGCAACTATTGGATAATCCATAAACGACTGCAAAACAGATGCCACGATTGTGATAATTACGATAGACGGTGCAACCATACCAAGTGTTGCAAAAATTCCACCGAGCGCACCTGCCTGATAATACCCGATAAAAGTAGCAGTATTTACTGCAATAATACCAGGCGTACATTGGCCAACTGCATAGTAATCTAAAAGTTCTTCTTCAGTTGCCCATTTTTTCTTCTGTACTATTTCTCTTGTAAGCAGTGGCAACATTGTAAGTCCTCCGCCAAAAGTGATGCTGCCTATTTTTGCGAAGGTCAAAAACAAACTTAGTAATTTTTTAACCATTATGTTTTCCTCATTGTTTTATGTTTTAGATAATTTTTAACTTATTTTTGTTCGCCACTCCAGAAAATGAAATCCGACACAAGCATTGCTCTTACAGGAGAAGCTTCTGCACCACTTATTTTAACGGGAGCAGCTACTAAAAAGTATTTGCCAGGCTCTACATTTTCTAAATCAAGATTTTCAAGAAGTGCAATATTATCAACCATAAACATACGGTGTGTTCTTCCATCACTTCCCTCAGGCTCAACAGTCATTCCGTCTGTACCCACAAGCACATAACCCATATGTGAAAGCTCTGACGCAGCAGATTCGTGAAGTACTGATTTACCGTGACTTTTTATAAGTATTCTCGTTGCATTTCTTGGGAAATATTCCTCAACAAATGCACCTGTTATAAACTCTTCATTAACCTCAACAACTACGCAAGGTCCTAAAAACACTTCAGGGTTAAACTCTGTAATGTCACTACCATTAGGTAAAAAATGCAAAGGTGCGTCCATATGTGTTCCGTTATGAAGGCACATATTGATTTTACTTAAATTGTATGCGTTGATATCGCTAATCGTTTTTACTTTTTCAATACTTGGAGTTGGGTCGCCCGGGTAAACCTCGCAAGTCATAATATCTTTTGAAATATCAATGATTTTCATTACATCACCCCGAAATTTTATAAATTCATTTTAGCACATATCATATCTTTCTGTAAACAAGAAAATCAAAATGGATTTCTGTTGTAAATCCGCCACTTTTACGGATTTTTTCTTCTGCACCAAGTTCTGTTTTGAAGTAATATGGTGTCATTTTGAAAAGATTTACACCCATTTCGCCATCAAGAGTTATTTCACTCTTTACTGTTTCTCTGCCTATAAACTCAAAGCCATTGTATTCTGTGTGCTTTTCTTCATTTTCATAAGTGTTTTCATAAAGCAGATTTTTAAGCCCCATAAGGTGATTTTTGCCAGGGACTGCGTATATTAAATAACCGCCTTTTTTAAGCACTCTTGCAGTTTCGCTTTCAACCATAGGTGCAAAAATGTTGATTGCCAAATCAAAGCAATCACTTTCTACAGGCATATTAAAACAACTACCTACTGCAAAGTTACCATTCTTATATTTTGCTGATGCAAAACGGACTGCTTCTTTAGAAATATCAAACCCATATAAATCATAGTCAAATTTTAACTTATCTAAAAAACCATCGTAATACCCTTCACCACAACCACAATCTAAAATAGATATTTTTTGACTATTGATAAAAATGGCATTGATTATCTCGATTAATTTTTCTGCAAAACAGTTGTAATTGCCACTTTCAAGAAAAGTACGGCGAGATAAAACCATATCTTTTGAATCACCGGGGTTATCAGAATGTTTTTTATTGACAGGTAACAGGTTCACGTACCCTTGTTTTGCAATATCAAAAGAGTGATTATTTTCACAACGGTAAGTTTTATCATCAATATTCAATTTTGATTTGCAAATGGGACAAATGAACATATTTTTTCACCTAAAAAACAGTGGTAGAGTTAGTCCCTCCACCACCGTTAATGTTTTTATTTTGCAACGATATTTACGAGTTTGCCTTTAACATAGATTTCTTTGATAATATTCTTACCATCAAGTTCTGCTGCAACTTTCTCGTCTGCTTTTGCCATTGCTACTGCGTCAGCCTGCTGGATTTCAGCAGGCACATTGAGTTTTGCACGGATTTTACCATTAATCTGAACAACAATTTCAATTGTTTCGTCAACGCATTTTGCCTCATCATAAGTTGGCCATTCACCGTCAGCAGCAATCATTTTACCGAAACCACAAGTTTCCCACATTTCTTCTGTAACATGAGGAGCAAATGGGTTAACAAGGAGAAGAAGTGCTTTGAGTTCTGCACGGTTGATTGAACCCTTTGTATAAATAGCGTTAAGAAGTGTCATAAGTGCTGCAATTGCAGTATTGTATTTAAGAGCTTCAATATCTTCTGTAACTTTCTTAATTGTCTTATGGAAAGAAGATGAAAGTTCTTTTGAAAATTCGTCGCCATCTACAAGGATTTCTTGAAGATTCCAAATTCTATCAACAAATCTCTTACAACCCTTAACTGAATTTTCTGACCAAGGTGCTGCCTGCTCATAGTCACCCATAAAGAGTACGTAAGTACGAAGAACGTCTGCGCCAAATACTTCAACAACCTCGTTAGGGTCGATAACATTACCACGAGATTTACTCATCTTAACTCCGTCAGGTCCTAAGATAAGACCTTGTGCAGTTCTCTTTGCATAAGGTTCTGCACATGGTACTGCACCAATGTCATAAAGGAATTTATGCCAGAAACGAGAATAGATAAGGTGACGTGTAACGTGTTCCATACCACCATTATACCAGTCAACAGGCATCCAGTAATTGAGTTTATCCATATCTGCAAGGGCTTCATCGTTATGTGGGTCAATGTATCTTAAGAAATACCATGATGAACCTGCCCACTGTGGCATTGTATCAGTTTCACGCTTTGCGTCGCC
>CALBKQ010000023.1 GCA_937895645.1 uncultured Clostridia bacterium | reverse complement strand
CATAATCTGTGCTATCAGAAGGTTTATACACTTTAATTGAGTTTTTGGTAAGATTTCCTTTAGTTGAATCAAGAGTTACCGTTGATGTTGTTGCTGTACTTGGCTTTGAAATAATATATGTGCCACTTAAAGCATCTTCAACGTCGGAATTCACCACATAGTTTGTAACACTATGAATAACTTTTGACTCAGAAATGAGTTTATTGGCGTTAGGGCTATCTTTTTCGGTTGGCTCAGTATAATCAAAATACTGTGCTTTACCATCTTCATTTGACACAATGCCAGTAGTCTGACCAAAATTATTAAACTGATATGTGTATTTTCGATTTTGCTTATCAGTTATTGTGGTTTCGTTCTGTTTATATACGAATGAATAGCTTTCAAGCAAGTTTGTGTCACTTGTGCCCCAGTTAATATTGGTTACACGTCTTTGTGATGTGGAATCATATACAATCTGTGCACGAGTTCCGTCAAAATGGTTTATCTTATTAATAAGATAATTGCCATAATTAAATGTAATCTGCTTGCCATCTGGGAATGTGATGGCTGTTAAGCATGTATTAGTATATGTAAACGAGGTTTTTCTGCCTGCAGGGTCTGTAATAGATGTGCAATATTGAGGATTTGCAGAATCTTCGTAATTGAATGTATATTTTCTGCCTGCACCATCAGTTATGGTTTTTATTCGTACTTTTCCACTTACTGTTTCATAATCAATTAATGCTGACGTATTATGCACATCCAGTATTTTAATCAATTTTCCGGTATCGTTAAAATACATTTTTGTCTTATTCTTGTCAGTTAAACGGAATCGGGCATCCGTACAATTTGTATCAGACCCAAGGTTAATTACCTCAAGTGTATAGCCAAGACCATCTTCGTCTTTACCTGACATAGTTGTAGAATTCTCGTAGTAAAACCAATGTTTTGTTCCATCTGCATCAGTAAGATAATATCTATAACCATCACTAAACAAATTATTATCTTTAGTTAAATAAATATGGTAATTAGTTTTTATTTTGCTACCCATAAAGGTATATGATGCATTACTGCCATTTGAGTTATACACAAGTGAAAGAGCAACTGGCATAAGGTTGCCACCATCACCCATTGTTATTGGTTGTGAAAATACAGCGTTACCATTGAAATTATTTACACTGACTGCGCCGTTTCTACCTGCCGAAAGTCCTGTGTATGACCAATAATCTTCATAACCGGACATGTTGCGGTAATCAACATAAAGGATAGGGCGAGCATCGTCTCTGCCACCTTCGTTAAAGAGACTATTTAACATCCATACCTTTGCTGAAGATGTTTTTGTTGTGGAAAATGACACACCATAATTAGCATACTCGCCACTATACCAACCACGAACTAAATCTGTAATTTCAAAATTGAATGCCATATTATTGGCACCAGCAGATATATATTTATAATCCGTTATTGTTGGGACAACAGTTGGTTTTGTATTCCATGTAACTGATTCTGTTGTCCACGATGAAGTTATTCTTTTAATATCAACTTGCATTCCGTTTTCACATTTATACATATACACAAAGCCAACGGCATTAACAACTTTATCTGCAACTCCTAAAGTTGGCAAGTTTGAAAATTTAAGATAGCTTTCAGTCTGTCCATATCCGGAAATGTTACCTACATACATACTTCCACTGTCAGCACCATTGTGACTTAATCCATATGTATAATAGTTTCTAGTAGGATATAATGAACCAACAAATGCAGAAGCCATATCGGATGCAATTTGTTCTGTTTTAATAACTGGGTCAACTATTACAGGATATACTCTATCATTATCATTAAGCCAATCTTCGTCAAGTGTTGTTGCAACTGTAAATTTGTTATTTTTAATATTTGACAAAGTTAATGTAATACCGTCTGAATACTCCATGTTGGCGTCAGTCATATATGGTGCATTGATTGTATAAATCACTGTACCATCTTCTACTCTTAATTCAATTGTTTTATCATTAACCTGAACAGGAGTAATCCCGTTCGCCTTGTATTCAGCAACAAATTCAGTCTGAGTATTATCGCTCTTGAGAATGATATTTTCTTTAAGTCCTTCTGAGCCAATGATATACTCAAAATCTGTATCTGTATATACATTCTTGTAAATCACTTGTGAGGACAATTTTTCAAGAGTTGTTTCATCGCCATCATCTTTGATTTTTGTAATCTGTGCTGTTACTTTATTTGCCTTTGTGTAATACCATGACAATTTATATCCGTCTTTTTCAATACGAACAAACTTTTTACCATTTGTTTTCTTTGAAAGACGAACAGAGTAATCCGCCAAGGTGTTTTTAAGGTCTTTATTACTTGCAGTTTCGCCATCGTCTGTATTGGCATCAACTTCCGTGAGAGTATTGTCGTAATCTGTCCATTCACCATCCTGAATGAAATGAACAGGCACTTCATACTGAGTTGCACGGTACGAGCCATCACTCATACGGAAATGCTTGACATACTGTTCACGTTTGGAAGTTTCTTCTGCAAGAATTTCTGCCTCTGGGTCAGTTGTATCAATATCATCTAGAGACACACCCAAAGTGTTTTCAGTGTTTTCATCAACTGTTGCCTCATGAAAAGCATCTGCAATAATCTGCATTGGTGCAATCTGTATTACAAGCAAAACTGAAAGAAAAACTGAAAGAATTTTACATGCTAGTTTAATTCCTTTTTTCATAAATAGACCTCCTTAATTTTAAACAGGTAATCTTAATTAGTAAAAAATAATTAAACCATTGGATTCACCTCATTTCCACTTATACATATTAAATCGTATTTTATAGGTGTTTTGTGATAACACAGGCGTCTCAATAAATATTTTCATATATTTCGCATAAATATGTTATTAAAAAATTGTGCAAAAAGAAGAAGGTCAGTTTTCAATACTAACCTTCTTATATCTGTTTATATTATCTCATTGGGATTTGTATTCATTGATTATTGCGTAGTAAATTTTGCATTTATATTGTGTATGTTTTTTTCGCTATATAAAATCAATGTTATTAAGTATATCGGAAGATTTGAAATAGCATCAAAATAGCATCAATTGGAAGTTTGAGGGACTTTCAGTAATTGGTATGTTGGCTAAGTTCTAAGTGGTATGTCACGAGGTGTTTTGAACCTCGAATTGACTCCAAAACCGCGTGCCGAGGGTTCGAATCCTTCTGCCCCTGCCACCCCAAAACCCTCGCAAACCCTTGATATATAAGGCTTTGTGGGGGTTTTGCTTTTTTATTTTTTTAATTTCAAATTCTGTAATTTAGGGTAATTTAGGGGTATTTTATGAAATAAATGCAAGTCAAATGCAAGTCAAATGCAAGTCAGCAAAAAATGCTCGCAAATATCTTTTAATTTTATTTGTTTTATTATTTTGGACTAATTAAATTTTTGTGCAAAAAAATCCCCCTACACCTTAATTGGTATAGGGGGATAAAATTATTACTTTTTAACCATAAGTGACCTGAAATAATTATCAATCGCAACTACAGTGCAGTTGCTTAATCTATCAAGTTCACTTTTTGAAGGTAACGGTATGTGCATTTCTTTAAGTATATCGCACTTAAAATTTACATATTCTCTACCTTCAAGGTTTATTGTTTTATATTTTTTCTTTTTTCGTTCCATATTAAGTCGTCCAATCCTTTCTGATTATAGTTCCATATAAACGTGGTGTATGAATGCGTAGTGAGCAAGCACATAAAAAGCCCTTTCTTTCATACTTCTATGCAATAAATAAAAACTCTTTTTAATTATTGCTTTCTTCTCTCACATTCGCTTACAGTTTGCCCTAAAACCGTTTTCGCTCTTTATTCGGGATTGTTCTTTATTTCACTCCGAAAGTCATATAAATTGGTTGAGATTTCGAAACAAAAAAGAACCACTCGGTTGAGTAGTTCTCGTTTGATTTATTGTTTAAGAAAGTGTAATCATTCTGTTAAGATACAAATCTAAATATATCGCATCAAAGCTATCAACTGCTCCGTCTTTATTAATATCTGCGGCTTGCTTTTGCTCATCAGTTAAAGTTAACAGCACATTTGCAACTGCTACAATCATTTCATAGTCATCGACATCAACTTTACCATTTCCGTCAACATCGCCAGTTAACATTTTATATTCTGCAATAACTTTAACCACTGCAAATCCATAATAATTATAATCCTCATCTGTTACAAGGCGAATCTTAACTGTATCGCCATCTAATGTAATAGTTTGTGAAGCAAGCTCCGAACCTGTATACTCACCAATCAGTTTATTATTTCCATCATAAATATAAATGAAGTCATAGCCTTCCTCTACATAAGTATCGTCAGAGAATGTGACTGAAATGCTTATTGCATTTTCTTTATAAATAGTCCATATTTCATCACAATCACTTTCGTAATCATGCTTAGATTCAACAAAGCCGTTAGATTTTCCACAAACTTCACAAACTCCATCGATAAAACTGTGCGATACAATATCGACATAATTAGCAAATCTAGTTTCTTTACAAATACTACATTTGTAAATATCATATCCTTTTTCTGTGCAAGATGGTTCTTTGGTAAATTCTAAACTTACCTCGTTACCATTGGTTTCATAATGAACAACTGATTGAATTAACTTATTGTTATTAGAGCCAATCGTTATTGCATTCCATTGCATTTCTGTTCCTGAGTACAAAATATGCCATATATTACAACAGTTTTCAAATGCATTATCGCCTATTGAAATTACACTACTTGGAATTACAATGCTTATTAAATCAGTACAAGTGTCAAAAGCTGAATCCGCAATAACTCTCGTACCTGTTTTCACCGTATAAGCAACATTCACTTTTCCCTTTGCTTCTATTAAACAATTACCTATGTAAAGAACATTATCTTGCCAATTATTCTCATCATTATAATAACCGGTATTGTTAAACGCATCTGAACCAATACCAACAACGCTACTAGGAATTGTAATATTTGTTAAATCAGTGCAGTTTTCAAATGCATTATCAGCAATTTCGGTAATTGTGTAGCCGTCAAGATTAGATGGAATAGTAAGATTTGTTCTTTTGTCAAAATACTCAACAATTCTTGCTGTTTTGTCAGTCTCTGAAATCACTTCATATTTAAATGCAAGGTTATCAGGTAATTCACCAAAATATGCTTCTGCATTTGTTACGGCAAACCCATAGCAGGTAACCTTATCATTAGAAACAAGCTGAATTTTCACAGTATCACCCGGAATCATTATCGTTTTTCCCGATAACTCATCACCTGTATAAGTGGCAAAAAGATTATCACCACTATAAATGTGAATATAATCACCATCTGTTTCAACGAATGTGCTTTCGGCGAAAGTTATATTAATTGCCGTCGCACCTTTTTTAGTAATCGTCCATGTTTCGTTACAGTTATTACTATAATTATGTTCTGATTCGATTACAAAACCGGCATCATAATCATTCTTTTCTAAAACTGCATAAGAAACATTGTCGTTT
>CALBKQ010000022.1 GCA_937895645.1 uncultured Clostridia bacterium | reverse complement strand
AATACAAATCGGTTTTATCCTGTGCTTCGAAAGAAAAATAGTCCTTCTTGACTCTTAACCATTTATCGGCAAAGCCAAGAGTTTCAGCAAACTGTTCGGGGTCGTTTACTCTCTCGGTATATAACTTGAAATAATCGGTTGCCTTTTCGTTATTACCGGCTTTTTCATAATGCAATCCCAATCTGAAAAATGTGTGACCTGATATATCGTCTTCATCAAGTTTTTCAAGCATTAATAATTCAGAGGAATATTCCATCCCCATTTGCTCTTTGAAATCAATCAAAGTTTCATAGGCGTTGATGGTTTTATACGTCATTTTTTCTCTTGAAGCGATATAACCTTCAAGAAGTTCAACAGCTTTTTCACTTTCACCGTTATCAAACAAAAATATCGCTTTATTAATCGGTGTACTCATTTTGTTTCCTCCGAAGATAGAGAAAGTACACATTGAAGCTCTTTAAGTGCGTTACCTCTGTGGCTGCAGGCATCTTTTTCTTCTGCGGTAAACTCTGCAAAGCTCTTATCCCCTACCATAAAGAGAGGATCGTAACCGAAGCCGTTCTCTCCCCTTTTTTCATATCCTATCCAGCCTTCGCAAGTGCCCCTTGCCGTAATTTCCTTACCGTCAGGAAAGCTTACACAGATTGCGCACTCAAACCTTGCTGTTCTTTTTTCGGTGGGAATATCTTTTAAGTTTTCAAGAAGCTTTTTGTTATTTGCTTCATCGTCACCGTGTTCACCGCTGTATCTTGCAGAATAAACACCGGGTTCACCGCCCAATGCATCAACACAAAGTCCGCTGTCATCAGCTATACAGGCAAGTCCGCTTTCCTTACAGCCTGCCTGAGCTTTTATACGGGCGTTATCAAGAAAGGTTTCGCCGTTTTCCTCAACTTCAGTGAGTTCAAAGCCAAGCATTGTGTCGGTAACAACCTCATAGCCCATAGGTTCGAGTATTCTTGCCATTTCGCTGAGCTTATGCTTATTATGAGTAGCAATAAGAATTTTCATTCTCAGTCCTCCTCGTCAGCATGGGTGGTTGCTGTATCTTCAAACATTGCTTTTGCAAAAACTCTTGGGTTAAATGGCTGCAAATCGTCAATCTGTTCGCCAACACCGATAAACTTAACAGGAATACCAAGCTCATTTTTAATAGCAAGTACTACGCCACCACGAGCAGTACCATCAAGTTTTGTAAGCACAATACCTGTAATATCGGCAACACTCTTAAATTCGCGAGCCTGATTAACTGCGTTCTGACCTGTTGTAGCATCAAGTACTAAAAGTACTTCACGGTCAGAATATGGAAGTTCACGGTCAATAACTCTGTAAATCTTATTAAGCTCATCCATGAGGTTTTTCTTGTTGTGTAATCTACCTGCAGTATCAATAATAATAATTTCACTATCTCTTGCTTTTGCAGCACTAATTGTGTCAAAAACTACTGCGGCAGGGTCGGCTCCCTCTTTGTGTTTGACAATGTCCACACCTGAACGGTCTGCCCAGATTTGCAACTGGTCAATAGCAGCGGCACGGAAAGTATCAGCAGCACCAAGAATAACACTCTTGCCCTGTGCTTTATACATAGCTGCCATTTTACCGATTGTTGTAGTTTTACCAACACCATTTACGCCAATTACGAGAATGACTGACGGAACTGTGATAAGTCCCATATCTTCGCCACCGTAAAGCATATCGGCAACGATTGTTTTAATCTGTTTGCGGATTGCCTCAGCACCTTTGATTTTTCCTTTGCCAACCTCTTCGCGAAGTTTTTCGGTAATCTCAACAGCAGTTGTAACACCAACGTCACCCATAACAAGAATTTCTTCAAGTTCAGTATAAAGGTCATCAGTTACCTCGTCGAAGCTATCAAGCATATCGTCAATAGCCCCTGCCATTTTATTTCTTGTCTTTGTAAGACCAAAATTTATTTTTTTGAAAATTCCCATAATGATTTCCTTTCGAGAATTTGTTTATCTTTCACGGCGGGAGCAAGCCCCCGCCCTACGAATTTTGTCGTAGCTTAAATTTTGCTTATATTGTGCTTTTTTGCGATGGCGAAGTGTATGTAGATACACGAGTTACCGTCGCGAAAAAGTGCAAGATGAGTGAAATTAAGCGAGACCTAATTTTCTTGCCATTTCGGCTGTTTGAAGCTCTAAAATTTTTGATACGCCCTCTTCTTGCATTGTAACACCGTAAAGCATATCTGCTTCTTCCATTGTACCACGACGATGAGTAATAAGAATGAACTGTGTATTCTTTGTCATTCGTCTTACATACTGTGCATAGCGGACAACGTTGACATCGTCAAGAGCTGCTTCAACTTCGTCAAAGATTACGAATGGAGCAGGTGTAACTTTAAGAATTGCAAACAGAAGTGCGATTGCTGAAAGTCCTTTTTCACCACCTGAAAGCAGGTTGATGTTCTGAACATTTTTACCCGGTGGCTGAACTTTGATTTCAATGTCACTTTCAAGAACATTCATTTCATCTTCAAGAATAAGTTCGGCTTTACCGCCACCAAACAATTCTGCAAATGTTTCAGAAAATGCCACATTGATTTTCTGGAACTGTTCACGGAACTGAACACTCATATTAGTTGTGAGCTCGTCAATGAGTTTAATGAGTTCAGCCTTTGACTTTTCAACGTCACCAATCTGTTCTGACATGAATTCATATCGCTGGGATACTTCCTTATACTCGTCGATAGCAGAAACATTAACTGAACCAAGTCCGCGAATTTCGTTCTTTAATGCTGAAAGTCTTGTTCTTGCTTCAGCAATATTTTCAATAACGATTTCAAGTGCAATGGCTTCACGGCGAGTAAGCTGATATTCGTCATAAAGTTTTGAGTTGTACTCTTCAAACTCGTTAAGCATTGATGCTTTACGTTCTTCAAGACGAGCAAGTTCACCACTGACACGCTCACGCTCTGAACTCTTTTCTTTTTCAAGATTGCGAAGGTCTGTGTTTTCTTTTTCAAGATTTGCACGAGCCTCAAGCAAATCGTCAACATCAGTCTTTGCATAATTACATTTCTGACGAAGTTCTTCAGCAGATGCTCGTAAACTCTCAATATCTTTTGTAAGCCAGATATTTTTATTCTTAAATGCTTCAATTTCAGCGTCCAGTTCTTCAAGACGATTACTGTGTGAACCTTTAAGAATATTAAGACGACGAATATTATCGTCACAGGACTGCATATCTTTTTCAAATCCTAACATTTCAAGACGGATTTGCTCTGCTTTTTGTGAAAGTTCTTCACGAACAACTGCTAGACTTTCACGGTCACCACTTACTGCTTCAAGAGATTTTTCTTTCTCTGCGATTTTGTTGTTAAGTTTTTCAACTGTCTCGCGGGCAGTAATACTGTCTGCGTTGATTTTTTCAATACGCTCGTTAAGTATTTTTTCTTCTTCAATAAGTTCTTTTACGCCACCAGAGGAAGATTCATACTCACTTTCTGCAAGTTTGTATTCACCTTCAAGACGGATTTTTTCTTCATTAGCAGAAAGAATGTCACCCTCAATACCATTAAGATCAGCAATAGCTGATGCCAAATCTTCTGAAAGCATTTTTTCTTGAATACTAAGGTTGTTTTTCTTATCTTCAAGGTCTTTAACAGATGCACGGAGTTTGTCAATCTCATTACTACGAGAAAGCATACCCACACCTTG
This sequence comes from uncultured Clostridia bacterium, assembly GCA_937895645.1. Taxonomy (GTDB): domain Bacteria; phylum Bacillota; class Clostridia; order Oscillospirales; family Acutalibacteraceae; genus Fimenecus. Next base: position 1,729 of record CALBKQ010000022.1, on the reverse strand, counting down.
CGCTTTGCTACCACCTGTCATTGAACCGCCTGCATTAATAACTTGTCCGTCTAAAGTTACAATCTTGAAACGGTTTTTATAATTCTTGGCAATAGTAATTGCAGAGTCCATATCTTCACAGACAACTGTTTTACCAAGAAGATTCTGGATTATATCTTTGTATTTTTTATCAGTTGTAACAAGGTCTGATGCAATACTTACAAAACCGAAACAATCGTCTAAATCTTTTTCTTCAAGACTGCGTGGTTTGATTGCTGTAAGTGGTAAGAAAGTTGCACGACCGCCGCGGGTTTCTTTAAGGAATGTAATTGCTCGTTTTGCGTCATTTTCATTATCAACAATCACATTCTGAAGTGCCACGCCAAGAGCAGTTTCAACTGCTACGGAATATTTATCTTTAACATTTATGAGTTGAGAGAGTGGTCCGTGAATACCTTTTAACGCGCCACGTTTACTTTCTTTCATAACGCTGCGAACTGAGCCCTGATAACCTTCCATATTCTTTTCAAGGTCATCAAGAACACGAATACGCTCATTTTTTCGTTCTATTTCAGTATCAAGAGTTAAAATTTCTGCCTTGATTTTTTCGCTTTTTTCGGTTCTTGTCTGAACTTTAATGCGATAACCTTCAACTGCGTTTTTGAAACCGTCAATTTTTTCGTTACATTCGTCCAATGCTTTTTGTGCATTGTTTTTCTTTTCTTCTAACGCTAAAACTATATCACGACGATTACCCAAAAGGTCATCAATCGCAGTAATTCTTGTTTTAATTTCTTCAATTTGTGAACTTGCAGTTTCGCTGATAACACGATTATCTGCAAGAGTAACTGTAAGAAGTGAAATCTCTTTTGAAAGCTCAGCTGCAATAGTTGCAAACTCGTTATTTTCAACCTGTAATTTTTCAATTTCACCGATTTGTGCTTCTAACTTTTTATTTGCTTCGGTGAGACCTGCTTGTGCCTTTGCTTTTTGTTCTTCTGTTTCAGCTATTTGTGCATCAATATCAGTTTCGTCTGCAGTACTTACAAGCTTGTCTTTTTCTAATCTTTCAATAGACTCGTTATTATGTACTATTGAGTTTTCATAAACTTTTGCCTGTGCTTCAAGTTCACTTGCCTGTTCTTCAAAATGAGAAGTTGAACCACGGATTTCTTCAATCTTAACATTGATTTCGTGCGTTTTCTCAATAATACCATTCATTTTCTGCTCAATTTCTTCAAGTTGCTTTTGAGCGTCTTTGTACTGAACAGAAGCAATATCGATTTTTCTGTCTTGCTCTTTTAATTTTTCCTGAGTTTTTTCAATATTATGTAACCAGATACCGATTTCAAGATTTTTTCTTTCCTCGGCAAGAACTAAAAACTTCTGGGCTTTTTCACTTTGAGTTTTAAGAGGTCCTACACGACTTTCAAGTTCAGTTAAAATATCGCGAAGACGAACAAGATTTTCTTCAGCTTGAGAGAGTCTTTTAAGAGCGTCATTTCTTCTATAACGGAAGTGTGAAATACCTGCTGCTTCTTCAAACATTTCACGACGTTCACCCGATTTTGAAGAAATGAGTTCGGCAATTTTACCCTGGCTGACCATTGAATAACCATCACGGCCAAGACCTGTATCCATAAACAACTCGTTAATATCGCGAAGTCTTACATTTTCACCGTTGATTTTATACTCACTATCTCCACTTCTGTAAAAGCGACGAGTAATATTAACTTCGTCTTTATCGCAG
>CALBKQ010000021.1 GCA_937895645.1 uncultured Clostridia bacterium | reverse complement strand
AGCAAGCAACGGCAATTTTCTGAATTTTCTTATAAGAAGGAATGATGTGGGGCATATTCAACTCCTTTGAAGTTTTATTTTCGTTAAGGACAAGATACAAAAAATCCCTGAAAGTGTCAAGCATTTTCAGGGATTTTATATTATTTTAATTTTATTTTAACAAGTTTAACGTCTTTGTTATCAGATTTTTCAATTGCGATACCAATAACATCTAAAGGATTATTTGTATCCGGACAATAAGCCTTACCAACACCAGGAATTTCAGAAAGAACTATATATTCTCCCTTTCTAATCTTACCAACAATCTTTGCCTTCACACGTCCAGCCAATCCAACTGGAATGTGTGTCTTTTCACTTTCTTTAATGTTATCCGTTCCTCCAAGAATGTATCCATAGGAATCAGAATGAACACCCATAACACTTTTATTGTTTTGAGAAGCCTTTACATACATTTCTTCTTTCGAAGACATATCCAAAGCAATGAAATCTCCGACTTCCGTTTCCTCTCCCTTTTCGAAGAATTCTGCATAGTCGTTCCATATAGCATTGTGTACCTTTCCTGTGGCTGTTATAGTACCTTGTGTGTGTAAATCTCCTCCTATTGTCATCTTTCCTGTTATAACACTCTTATCATAAGAACTTGTTGTGTTTTCAAGAACAAATGACAAAGGAATTAATGTTTGAGGCTCACTATCTAAAGACGTAGCAATTTTAATATTAAAGTTCGTTCCATCATTATTTAAAATAACAGAATTTTTAGACGAGTTAACATAAATGTCATTATTAACAACACATTTAGTGTTTATAACACAACAATATCTTATCCCATATCTGACCTATATTAAAGAAAACCAAAAGGTATTCAAAACGGCAATAAATCATTTGGGTACTATGGATTTCCAAAAGGTTTATGATAAAATGTTCAAGTTTATATTTAATCCTGTGCTTGAACGATTTAGTTTTCCTGAAGAAGATAGAGCGTATGTGTTAAAGTTTTATCTTACAGGTATTACTGCTATTGTTATGGAATGGCTAAAAAAAGACTGCAAAGAATCAATAGAAGATATAACCCAAATAATCATTCAATGTGTAATAGGTCAGAATAAAGTATAAATAAAGCCTTGAGGATTGCCTCAGGGCTATTTTTCTCTTGAAAAACAATGTTGGGTGTGTTAGCATTATATTAAACATTAAAAGGGGAGAACTTGTTATGAAAATTACATTTATGGGTGCAGGTAGTACAGTTTTTGCAAGAAATGTTATTGGTGACTGTATGTGCACAGAATCACTTCGTGACAGTGTTTTTGCACTTTATGACATTGATGCAGAGCGTCTTGAAGAAAGCCGAGTAATCCTTGAAGCAATGCGAAAAGCCAAGGGTGGTTACGGCAAAATCGAGTGCTATGTTGGTGTAGAAAACAGAAAAGATGCACTTCGCGGTGCAAATTTTGTAGTCAATGCCATTCAGGTTGGACTTTATGACCCTTGCACAATTATTGATTTTGAAGTGCCAAAGAAATATGGTTTAAGACAGACTATTGGTGATACTCTCGGTATAGGCGGAATTATGCGTACACTTCGTACAATCCCCGTTATGAAGGATTTTGCAAATGATATGGAAGAAGTTTGCCCTGATGCACTTTTCTTAAACTATGTAAATCCAATGGCAATGCTTTCTGGCTATATGCAGAGATATACAGGCATTAAAACTGTGGGGCTTTGCCATAGCGTTCAAGGATGTTCAAAATGGTTACTCAAAAAACTTGATATGGAAGATAAACTCCCAGGCAGAAAAGAACTTATTGCAGGTATTAACCATATGGCGTGGCTTCTTGAAATTAAAGATAAAAACGGTGTTGATTTGTACCCTGAAATCAAATCAAGAGTTAATGCATATATGGATAAACCTGACGCAGATGATAAGGTGAGAATGGACTATATCAAGAATTTCGGATATTACTGCACTGAATCAAGTGAACATAATGCAGAGTATAATATGTTCTACATAAAATCAAAATATCCTGAACTTATTGAAAGATATAATATTCCACTTGACGAATATCCACGCAGATGTGTTGACCAGATTGAGAGATGGAAAAAAGATTATGCTGAAATGCTTGAAAAAGGTGTTAAAGAACACGAGCGTTCAGAGGAATACGCATCAAGAATTATGGAGGCAATAGTTACTGGTAATCCTTATCAGATTGGTGGTAATGTGCTTAACACAGGGCACCTTATTACAAACTTGCCTGAAAATGCTTGTGTTGAAGTGCCTTGCCTTGTAAATGGCTACGGTGTGCATCCTTGCCATGTGGGAGCACTTCCCGTGCAATGTGCCGCAATGAATATGACAAATATTAATGTTCAGCTTTTAACGATTGAAGCAGCAGTTACAGGCAAAAAAGAGCATATTTATCAAGCCGCAATGCTTGACCCCCATACAGGCAGTGAACTTGATATTGACACAATCAAGAAAATGGTTGACGATTTAATTGTTGCTCACGGCGACTACTTACCAAAATTTAATTAAAAAACAACCCCCAACGGAATTGTGCAATTACCGTCGGGGGACTTTTTTATTCATCTATTCCAAACGCCTCAACAAGCGTGTCATATTGCTCGTCGGTAATCTCAATTACACCGCCGTGGCGCTTTTTACGTTTACCCAAATCGTATTTATCTTCATCTAATCTTATAAAGTTACAAAGAGAAAGGTCATCACATAAAAATGGCGCATAACCTAAATGCTCGTGATATTGGTCTGCAATTAAGCACCATTTCTGTAAATTGTGAAGATAATAAACTTCAGGACCTTCAAGCCCGAAACATTTATCAAAAGTGTTACAAGGAATAGTTTCCCAATTTTCACTTAAAATCTCAGGAGCTTTTTCAATTTTGATTACTTTGTTTGTTTCATCTTTTGAGAATCGGTAATAATAACCCTTGTTCCAAACAATGTTTGTGTCAATTACATCAGTTTTTGCATCAATAAATTTGAAAGTAGGGGAGAATTCTTTGAAGTCTTTTGTGAAAGTACCATAAATTCTTTGTTTGTGGTGGAGTTCGCCTTTTTCTTTAACGCAAGATGCAAAAAATACAAACCAGGCGTCTTTTTCTTTGCAAAAAATTGCTTCAGGTGCCCAAACGCAACCTGCTTTATCAATGCCTACCTCAACAAGTCTTTCTTCTGACCAATTTATTAAATCTTCACTTTCCCACACAACAAGTGAGCGACTTCCTTTGTGTGAAAAGTTATACCAGTTACCACTTGTAGTAAGTAAATCTGTTGCAATTATAAAATACTTCATCAACTTTTCGTCATATATAATGAATGGGTCACGAACACCTGTTGTACCAACTTTTGATACAAGAATTGGCTCGTCACTACCCAAATCTTTCCAGTGAAGACCATCGCGACTGACTGCAAACCACACATATTCACGGTCGCCCTTTTCCTCTGTAAAGTGTGTAAATAAATATGCTGACATATTATAAACCGCCCTTAATCTCGTAAAATTTATTCTTGATTTTTTGTTCTGTAGGCTTTGCAAAGGTATATCCCGTCATATATTCACCATGGAATGTGTCAAAGTGACGATGAGGGTCTGTAAGAAATTGATAGTAATCACATTTGAATTTTGTAATGTCAATACTACGCTGATTTCTTCCGTCAATAAGAATGTCAAGAATACCTGCATCAGATAATGAGTTTCGCAAACTACGAAGAACTTTACGGAACAAAGACTGAACACTTTCGTCATAATTTCTGTCAGGCCAAAGAACAGCAACTGCTTGTTCTGTACTTACAGAACTTCCCTGACGGTCAACAAGTAATGCCATAAATTCTTTTGCCTTTGCACTTGAAAAATATACGGGCTTACGGTTTACAAAAATATCAAAATAACCGAACGTTTTTATCGAAATTTCATTTGATACACTTACATTTTTGAAAGCGTTTGCCTTTTCAATTTCATTAAACACAGTTTCATCATCGTAAGGTTTCAATATGTAACCTATTGCGTTGACTCTGTAAGCGTCATAGGCATATTCCTTAAATCCTGTAACGAATACAATTCTAGTCGAATTGTTGATTTCGTTGATTTTTTTTGCAAGTTCAAGACCTGTCATAACAGGCATTTCAATATCAAGAAAAGCTATGTCAATGTCCTTGTGCTCACTTATAAAATAAAGTGCTTCAGCAGGGTTGTTAAAAACATTTGCCTCTTTAATGTCGGGGTGAGAAAGACATATGTCATAAAGTTCTTCAGATGCAATTCTTTCGTCATCAACTATCATTATTTTCATACGCTTTCAGTCTCCTTTTTAGGAATTTTAATTGTTACGCAAGTGCCAACATCAATCTGACTTTCTATAATGAATTCTGCATTCACCATATTCATAAGTCGTTCACGGACATTTTTTACGCCGATATGTGCGTGTGCTTCACTTGGTTTCAAATCAGGATTCTGCACATCAAAGCCAACACCGTCATCCTGAATTTTAATTATGTAGTTGTGTTCATCGTCACTCGTTGTAACTGTTACTGTACCGCCATCAGTTTTCTTTGTAACACCGTGCTTGATTGCGTTTTCAACAATGGGTTGAACTGAAAGTGCAGGTAGTGAAAAGTTTGTAACAGGTGTATCATAAACGATGTTTAGTTTATCGCCAAAACGCAATAACTCAATATCGCAATAATGTTTTGTATGTTCTAATTCGTCAGCAAATGGAATAGGTGATTTTTGCGTAATTGAATCCATATTACCACGTAAATATCGTGAGAATGAAATAACTGCTTTTTCTGCAGATTTAGGGTCTCGTTTAATAAGATATTTAATAGTATTAAGTGCATTGTAAAGAAAGTGAGGTTGAATTTGTGAAATCATAAGAGATGTATTTGCAATTTCAAGTTCTCTCTCAATTTCAGAAGTTTTAAGTGCTGTGTTGAAAATACGGGAAATTTTTTCAAAATAAATTACAACGAAAGTAATAATAAAAATTGTGAAACAGATTGGCATAAACTGGCTCGACATAAAGTTGATAACGCCATTAGTGTAGAAACAGTCAACAAGAATACCGATAGAGAGCGTTATGTAACCGATTAGATAAAGTTTTGCATAAGGCAGTTTTCTCATAACACAGTTGCAGATGTTACTTAGTATTATAATGTCAAGCGGGATTGTTGCAGCTTGAATTATAATGTAGTAATATGGGCTGAAAATAATATAAGGCAGTACTGCTGCAACAAGTGAAAGCGATAAGAAAACAAAACAGAATATTGCAATAACATTCTTATTGATTTTAAGGTCAAGAGTTTCTAAATAGAAAAGTAGTGCAACAAGCTTAATAATGAATGTTGAAACGCAGATAATAAGCGTAATACTTTCATAATCAATATAAGGGAAAAGGAAAGAGAAAACTGCATAACCCTCAGTCGAAATCATCATTCTTATAGCTACACAAGCACAAAGAACAGGCAACCATTTTGAACTTAAAATAAATGAACGCTTTATTGAAAATGCAAAAATGAAAAGACCGCAGAAAAGCACAACACCCGTAAGAAGTGAACGGAAAGTCTGTGCAATCTTTGAATATGTCATTGTGTAATCAATATCAGTAATAACAGGTGTCATATAAAGTGATGGCATCATATTACAAGTTGCTTCAATGACAATCTCATAAGTGTTTTGTGGCTCAAATTTTATATTACTTGCAATAAGGTCAAGATTAGCATAAGGCTTCTGGTCAATATATGTACCACTTTGTGTAACTCTGATACCGTTTACAAAAACACTGTATGTGCCGGCAAAATGAGGCACATAAACAATTGCATTTTCATAGTTAAGATTGCTAACTGTTATTTTATAAGACGCAGTAAATCCGTTGGCTTTCGAAAGTGAAGTAATAGGTTCAACAATAGGCGTAGGGATTTCAGCAATTACAGAATCAGCCTGTTCACGATTGCTGATAATATGTACACCTGCAAAATATTCCCATTCACCTGTAAGATAAAGTGTGTAGTCAGATTTTGTATTTGTAAAATCACCTTTACCATTCACAATGTCGGGAGTGCCTGAATAATGACGTGTAATGCTACCTGCAATAAAAGGGGATGCAATTGCCAACACGGTTATTATAATAGTAATTATAAGAATAATATTTGAGCGTGTCTTTAATTTCATAAAATCCCCCTCTTAAAACTTGATTATATACAAAATATTATAAATGAAAAAACATTGTAAAACAAGAGTTTTTATTGACATATTTACATTATAATTGTATAATTTATTGAATATAAATTTTTATAAAATAGGAGTAGTCTGTATGAAATGGACAGGTCTTAATGAATTAAGAGAAAAATATCTTGCGTTTTTTGAAAGCAAAGACCATTTGCGTCTTCCAAGCTTTTCACTTGTACCACAGGGGGATAAGAGTATTCTCCTTATAAATGCAGGTATGACACCAATGAAAAAATACTTTACAGGTGAAGTTACACCTCCTAAAAATCGTGTAACAACTTGTCAGAAATGTATCCGTACACCTGATATTGAGAATGTTGGTAAAACTGCTCGTCACGGAACATATTTCGAGATGCTTGGTAACTTCTCATTCGGTGATTACTTTAAGCACGAAGCAACTGCATGGGCTTGGGAATTCTTTACAAAGGTACTTGAAATTCCTGAAGAATTACTTTATGTCAGCGTTTACCTTGAAGATGATGAGGCTTATGACATCTGGACAAAAGAAGTTGGCGTTGACCCATCACATATGGTTCGCTTCGGTAAAGAAGATAACTTCTGGGAGCACGGTGCAGGTCCTTGTGGCCCTTGTTCAGAAATTTACTTTGACCGTGGTGCAGATAAAGGCTGTGGCAGTCCCGACTGTAAAGTAGGTTGCGAATGTGACAGATTTATCGAAGTTTGGAATCTTGTTTTCACACAGTTCGAAAATGACGGTAACAACAACTATACTCGTCTTGCAAATCCTAATATTGACACAGGTATGGGACTTGAGCGTCTTGCTACAATTATGCAGGATGTTGACAATCTTTTTGAGGTTGACACAGTTCAAAATATTATGAAGC